>DAONZO010000082.1:0-5307 GCA_035406945.1 Bacillota bacterium
ATAGAGGAAGGGCTGAATCCGGCGGACGCGATATATTCCACGGGGGTCAAGAATCTGGATATAATCGCGGCGAGCGTGGACCTTGCCGGAGCCGAAATAGAGCTGGTGCAGCTTGAGGGGCGGGAAAAGCGCCTCAAGAAGGCCCTCGACAAGATAAGACCGAGCTACGACTACATATTCATAGACTGCCCGCCTTCGTTGGGACTGCTCACCATAAACGCTCTTACGGCGGTGGACAGCGTTCTGATACCGATACAGTGCGAGTTTTATGCGCTGGAGGGCGTAAGTCAGCTCATGAGCACCATAGAGCTTGTGCGGCGCAGCCTCAATCCGGGCCTCTGCATAGAGGGTGTAATACTCTCCATGTTCGACGGAAGAACAAATCTTTCCATACAGGTGGTGGAAGAGGTGAAACGCTATTTCGGAAGCAAGCTGTACTCTACGGTGATTCCGAGAAACGTGCGTCTTGCCGAGGCTCCGAGCTACGGGCTGCCGATAACGACCTATGATCCGAGGTCCAAGGGTGCAAAAGCGTACCTTGAGTTCGCCACGGAGTTTTTAAGAACGGAGGCTAATGATGGCTAAGTCCAAGACAAGGACCGGCGGGCTCGGAAGAGGGCTGGGCGCGCTTTTTGAAGAGGCGGGTTTTAATCCCGAGCCCGCGAGCACGGAACCGGTAAAAAATGTAAAAAACAGCGTGCGATCCGGAGAGAATGCCTCCTTGGGCGACGCTTCGCCCGGACTTGAAACGGTTGTATATCTTAAGCTGAGCGATATTAAGCCCAACGCCATGCAGCCGCGCAAGGATTTCAACGAAGAATCGCTTGCGGAGCTGGCGGACTCCATAAACACCCACGGCGTAATACAGCCGGTTTTGGTGCGCCCTGCGGCAAAGGGTTACGAGCTCGTTGCCGGAGAACGTCGCTGGAGAGCTGCCCGCAAGGCGGGACTCAAGCAGATACCGGCCATAATAAGAGAACTGGACGACAGACAGAACGCGTTTTACGCGCTGATAGAGAACATGCAGCGGGAAGACTTGAACTGTATCGAAGAAGCCGAGGGCTTAAGAGAGATAATGAACGGATACGGGCTCAATCAGGAGGAGGCGGCAAAGGTTGTCGGAAAGTCGAGGCCCTATGTTTCCAATGCTTTGAGGCTTCTTAAACTCCCGGAGGAGATACGGCTTATGCTTGCGGAGAGGCAGCTTTCGGCGGGTCACGCCAGAGCGATTGCCGGGCTTAAAGGAGAATCCTTGCAGATTGAAGCTGCCGCAAAGGCCGTCAAAAACGCCTGGTCGGTGCGTCAGATAGAGAATTACACGGGCTCAAAAACCTCGTCCGCAAAAAAGGCGGCAGGCAGAAAGAAGGCCAAGTCTCAGGACATAAGGCGCATAGAGGAAAGGCTTTCGGAAGCGATAGGAACCAAGGTGCTCATAAACGGCAGCGAGAAAAGGGGCAGGCTGGAGTTGGAATATTATAGCAGGGATGAACTCGAAAGGCTGCTGGAGCTCTTGCTGAACGCATAAAGCGTCAAAGGTGAAAGGCTTCCGGAACAGCGGATGAAAGCATAGAACAGCAAAGCAGAAAGCTTTTAAAAATCAGCGAAGCTAAAAACCGGCAAAAGCCGGGAAGGAGAAAAAATGAGAGGATGGTTGGTTTTCTTGATAATGACGGCTACCGTGGCCGCGGCCGCCTTTTTTGGGACAAAGGGGTTCTTTGGTCCTGAAGAAGCCAGAGAAAAAAAGTGGGAAGCATACGAAAACAGAAACAGGAGAGACAAGCGTTAGCCCGTTGCAATAGACGACCCCCTTTTTCGCACAGAGGCGACAAAGGGGGTTCTTTCTCGCTTTCCGACGCTTTTTATAAAGGGAGGAGCGACAGGACTTGAAGATAAGCAGATACAAGAAAGAATTAGATTATTCCTATGCTCTCGGAGCCACGCTCACATGGGAGCTTCTTAAATATCGCCCTGAAAGTGTAATAAGAATATATGTGAGCCCCTCGCTAAAAGAAAGCGCGGCAACGGAGAGGCTTTTCGCGTGTTGCGGGGAGCTTGGGATAGGTGTGGTATCGGGCGAAAAAGCCTTTAATATACTCTCGCCCAAGGAAAATTGTTTTGTAATAGGTGAGTTCAAAAAAACGGAGCAACGCATAGGTGAAGGGCGGCACATAGTTCTGGTCAATCCCTCCGACGCCGGAAACTTAGGTACCATAGCGCGTACGGCGGCGGGCTTCGGCCTCGAAAACATCGCCGTAGTCCGTCCGGCGGTGGATTTTTACGACCCGCGAACAATAAGAGCCTCCATGGGAGCGGCGTTTCACGTTAACGTAGAGTACTTCGACAGCATAGAAGACTATCGCGCCCGCTTTCCGCAGAAAAGGCTGTATGCTTTTATGCTCACCGCCAGCGTTTCAATTCACGATACGGAGATACGGGAGCCTTTTTCTCTGGTTTTCGGGAACGAAGCAGCGGGCCTTCCGGATGAATACGCGGAATTCTGCCGCAGCGTGATAATTCCCCATTCAAAAGGGATAGACAGCCTTAATCTTCCGATAGCGGCAAGTATAGGCATGTATGAGTTCACAAAAAACGATTTTCGTTTATAAACACGTTCGCGAGCTCGTCGCAGCGTATGTTCATGGCGGCGATGTTCAGGAATTCCTCATAGGAGAAGGCATCGCCGTTGTTGTCTGTGAATTGAGAGTAGGCTTTGCGCAGGCGTTCCTCGTCCCAGTTCAGATTGAGGTGGCCTTTTATTAAATAGAATTCGGCTTGCCTGTCTCCGAGGAGATCAAACAGTCTTTCCCAAAGTTCCCGATTTTCGACGGGTTTTTTGGAGGCGGTGCGCCATCCGTTTTTCCGCCATTTTTTGTGCCAGCCCTTCTTAAAGCAGTTTACGAGGTAGGCGCTGTCCGAGAAGATCCGAATGCGCCAGCCCTTCTTTACGTGCTCTAAGGCCGAAATAAGGGCTAAAAGCTCCATGCGGTTGTTCGTGGTGTTAAATTCCCCGCCGTTAAATTCCAGACGCTGTTTTTTGTGGGTGAGGACGCAGCCCCAGCCTCCGACGTTATTCTCGTTTTGATTTCCGGAGCAAGCACCGTCCGTATAGATATTTACTATATTCATTGTCTATTGCCGATAAACGATTAAACAGAGAAAATGCTCACCGTAATATAGCATACGGAAGGGCTTTTTGCAAGAGGCAGCACCTTTGGCAAGCTTATCGCGTCACCCCCTGGTGAGTTTATGTAAAGCTTCTTTGAGCGATTTTCATTAGAGATTAAGCGCGAGGCTTCTTCTTGCGAGTTGACATTGCCTTTCGGCAGGTGGTAGTATAAGCGGACGGGCTCGACCCGTGTGTATGCGCAACAGTATGAAAACGGCCGCATAAGGCCGTGATAACGACGGAGGAAAAAATATGAAGAAAAAAACATTCAGCCTTCTGCTCGCTCTTGTGCTTCTTTTAAGCGCAGCTCCGGTATCTTTTGCCGATACCGAAACTGCGGCGGAGCCAATAGAAGTGCGCGTGACCATAGCCTTGGCCGGAGAGCTCGAGGTGTTGTACGAACTTCTTGAGGTGAGCGATATCAACAGCGACGGAAAATTCAACATAGACGAGGTCCTCGTGGCCGCGCACGAAAAATTCTGTCCCGACGGGGCCGCAGCCTACGCTTCGGCGGAGGGTCAGTGGGGACTGGGCATAACCAGGTTCTGGGGCGATGACAGCGGCAACTACCTCTATTATGTCAACGATAAGGCTGCCTTCAGCCTTGCGGACGAAGTTAAGGCCGGCGACGAAGTGAGAGCCTATATACCCAAGGACACCACCACCTTTTCCGACAAATATGTGTTTTTCGAAGGGGTTTATGCCGATGCGGAGGGAACTTCTTTTACCGTATATGTCAAGTATTATGAGTTCGACGAGAACTGGAACGCCGTTCCCACAGTGCTCGAGGGCGTGACGGTCACCGCCACCGTGGGCGAAGCCGAAGAAACGGCTGTTACCGATGCCGACGGAATCGCGAAGTTTTCCGTCGAAGAAGAGTGCATGCTTACCGTGGCCGATGTCGAGGTGCCGTTAGTGCCTGCGGCAAGACTGGTAAATCCCGCCGAGCTTACGGAAAAGCCCGAGACTCCGGCCGAACCTGAGGCTCCCGCCGAGCCCGAGACTCCGACTGAGCCTGAAACCCCAGCAGAACCTGAGACTCCCGCCGAGCCCGAAACCCCGGCCGAGCCCGAGGCGCCCGCCGCGGCAAAAACCTACACCGTGGTAAAGGGAGACTGCCTCTGGAAGATTGCCAAGAAATTCTACAACGATGCAAAGCTCTGGCCCCAAATATACGAGGCAAATAAGGACATAATAAAGAACCCCCACCTTATTTTCATAGGGCAGGTCTTTGTTATTCCCGACATTCAGTAATAAGACGCAGCAAACGCCCGGAGCGGAGCGCTTAAGCCGCAAGGCGGCAGAGGGCATCTGCGCATAGGGGAAAAGTTTGTAAGAGCACAGATAGCGGTTCCAAGGGATAATACCCTCGGAACCGCTTTGTGTTATAATAAAGCAAAACAGAAAGGATTACGACATGAAAGACAATTACGCCGAACTGCAAAGCTACATGACGGATTGCCGCAGGACTCTTCATAAGATTCCGGAGCTCAGGGATGAGCTGCCGCAGAGCACCGCCTTCGTGTGCGCGCAGCTGAACGCCATGGGCATAGAGTACGAACTTTTGGAGCGAGCGGGCATACTTGCCGTAATCGGAAAAGGTGAACGAACGGTGCTTCTGAGGGCGGACATGGACGCTCTTCCCATAAGAGAAGAGAGCGGAGAAAGTTTTGCCTCCGTAAACGGGAACATGCACGCCTGCGGGCACGACATGCATACGGCCATGCTGCTCGGAGCGGCGAAACTGCTGAAAGAAAGAAAAGAAGATCTATCAGGAAGCGTGCTGCTCTTCTTTCAGTTCAACGAAGAGGCCATGAGAGGGGTGCATGCTCTTTTGGACAGCGCTCGCCTGGATAACTTCAATATAATCGGGGCCTTGGCCCTGCATGTGCTCCCCGGAGAAGGGCGCAAGCCCGGACTTTATATCTGCCCGTCAGGGCCGGCCAACAGCGCGCTGAGCATTTTTCACATAGGAATAAAAGGCGTGTCGGCGCATGGAGCCATGCCTTATCAGGGCCGCGATCCGCTTTGCGCCGCCGTGCAGATTTATGACGCCCTCGGGCATATCGCTTCGAGGGAGACGGATGCGCGGGAGCCCGCCCTCATATCCGTCTGCTACCTTAACGCCGGAGACAGGAGAG
>DAONZO010000083.1:0-5284 GCA_035406945.1 Bacillota bacterium
AGGCAAACAGGCCCTTGGAGAAGCGTTCTTTTTCGCCCAGCGACAGCACCGCGTCGACGAAGCGGCGGCTCATCATGCGAAAATCCCTCGCCCCGTCCACCAATTTTATCTTAGATATACTGTTAAAAAGCCTGTAAAAACCCCTGGCGAAGAAAGACCTTATGGGAGGCTCTCCCTTGCGCGTGACGCGCCTCGTGCCGACGCAGTCCACATTTTCGTTTTTGATAATCTGCAGCATATCGGGAATAAGCTCGGGCGGGTCCTGCAGGTCCGCGTCCATAAGGACGACATAGTCGCCCTCCGCGTTTTCGAGCCCCGCGAGCATGGCCGCCTCTTTTCCGAAATTTCGGGAAAAAGAGATGTACTTTACCGCGGCGTCATTTTCCGCAAGCCCCTTTATTACGTTAAGGGTGGCGTCCTTTGAACCGTCGTCCACAAAGAGCAGAGTGCAGCGCGCGGGCAGGGCGTCCATGACGGGCCTCATCGCCTGATAAAACAGCGGCAGCACCGCCTCTTCGTTGTAGCAGGGAACCGTTATTGTAAGCGTGGGGTCTTGTATCTTCACTTTTAACCTCCGGCATCACAGCCGCTGTAATTATAGCAAAGTTTATGCTAAAATAACAAATATGAATACCGATGAACGAAATATATTGCTTAAAATAGCCTACGACGGCAGCAATTTCTGCGGCTGGCAGCGCCAGCCCGGTTCGCGCACCGTCTGCGGCGAGCTCGAAACCGTCCTTTCAAGGCTTTGCGGCATAAACATTAAACTCGACGCCGTAAGCAGAACGGACGCCGGAGTGCACGCCCTCGGCCAGCAGGCGAGCTTTAAGGGCGTATTCGGCCTGCCCACCGACAGGATAGCGAAGGCCGTAAACGACGCCCTTGCCATGGACAGGCTGCAGCGCGTGGGCGAAATCGCCATAATCGAGGCAAAGGAGATGCCTCCCGACTTCCACGCCCGCTACTCCTCCAAAGGCAAACGCTATATATATCGCATAAGCGATTCCGCGGAGATGAACGTGTTCCGCAGAAACTATTGTTACCAGGTGGGACGTCCGCTGGATGTTTCCGCCATGCGGAAAGCCGCGGATTTTATAGCGGGCGAACACGATTTCCGCTGCTTTATGGCTATGGGCAGCAGCCCGCAAAAAAGCACCGTTCGCAAGATATTCGAAGCCGATGTCCGCCGCGAGGACGAAGATATAGTATTCAGCGTCGCGGGCGACGGTTTTCTCTACAATATGGTGAGGATAATCACCGGCACCCTTGTGGAAACCGGACTCGGCAGGCGCAGTCCTGAGGATATGCAGAAGACTCTGGCCTCGCTCGACCGCTCCGAGGCCGGCCACACCGCCCCGCCCCAGGGTCTCTATCTTAAAGAAGTGTTCTATACTTCGCCGCCGTTTACAGCCAGAACCTGAGCACTTATAAACGAGGACTGATCCGACGCCAGGAAAAACACGGCGTTCGCGACATCCTCGGGGCTTGCCAGCCTGCCCAGAGGCACATTTTCGGCAAGGCTCTTGAGCACGCTTTCTCCGAAGAGTTCCGTCATGGCCGTTCTTACGCAGCCCGGCGCAACGCAGTTTACGCGGATTCCGGAAGGGCCGAGTTCCTTTGCAAGCGCCTTTGTAAGGGCTATGAGGGCCCCTTTGGACGCCGAGTAGTGAGTCTCGCAGGAAGCCCCTACCTGCCCCCATATTGAAGAAATATTAATTATCGACCCGCTCTTTCTTTCTATCATGGCCGGAATCAGCGCCTTTATCACAAGATAGGCGCTTTTTACGTTGGAATCCATCATTCTGTCCCACTGCGCCTCGCTTATGTCCTGAAACTGCAAATATTCCGCCACGCCGGCGTTATTTACTATTACATCGGGGCAACCGAAACGGCTTATTATATCCTTGCACATGAGGCTCACCGCCTCGTCGCTTCGCAGGTCCGACCGCACAAGTTCCGCGGCTCCGCCTTCCGCCCGTATGCTTTCGGCAAGCGCCTCGGCTTCGGACTCGGAAGTGTTGTAATGCACGATAACTCTAAAGCCGCCTTTAGCAAGCCTTCTTGCGCAGGCGGCGCCTATGCCCCTTGCGGCTCCCGTAACAAGAGCAAGTCCGCTCATATCCGCAGCTCCCTTCTTTAATATGCTAAAGCTTATTGTACCACAGAGTGCTGTTACGGCAAAGAACCGGCTTTTCAGCCGGTTCTTTTGATTGCTTTTTATTGGGTTTTATCTGTTCGACAAGCCGTCGTCCACAACGTCTTGATGCTTCCGGCTCTTCGCGCGGTAGTCCCGGCGAGCCATGTCGGCGTCGCAAATCATGTCGTGACGTGCCCCGAGGTCCACAAAGTTATGCCAGACCATGTGCATCTTTTCCTCTCTGAGCTGGCGGGCAAGCCAGTCGTTCTCCCTGTCATCTGCAAAAAATTCGCTCACCGCATGATACTTTTTCGCGCCGGTCTTGGGCGCGGACAATCTTTCGGGAGCACCCATGCGGTCTATGGCAACGGGAACCGCGCCGCGTGCAGGCGCCGGAGTCTGCTGCGCGCCGGCTCCGCTGTCGGCGGAATACTTGAACAGGTTGGACTCATAGGGGTTAAATTCGCCTTGGCGAGCCTTGTTTGTCCTGTTCTGTGCTTTCCTTGCCACAGCAACCATGACAGCTATCCAAATTACTATCCATATAAGGGGGAAAAATCTCAGTGCGGAGAAAAACCTCATTGTCCTATCCCTTCACTACTTCGCTGACTGCAGCGAGCGTTCCGCTGAGATTGGCGATTTCGGTCGGAACGACTATCTTGGTCGCCTGACCGTTTGCCATGGCCTCGGCGGTCTCAAAGGACTTGATGGCTAAAAACTCCTTCGAGGGCTGCGCTTCGTTTATCAGCCTTATGGCCTCGGCTTTCGCCTTCTGAACGGCAAGCAGAGCCTCGGCTTCGCCTTCCGCTTCTTTAATCTTCTTCTGCTTTACGGCTTCCGCCCTGAGTATGGCTGCTTCCTTTTCGCCTTCGGCCATGGTAATTTCGCTCTGCTTCTTTCCTTCGGCGGTGAGTATGGCCTCGCGCTTTTCGCGCTCCGCCTTCATCTGCTTTTCCATGGCGTCCCTTATGGACTTGGGCGGCTCTATGTTCTTAACTTCAACCCTCGTTACCTTTATTCCCCACTTGTCCGTGGCTTCGTCAAGAACCGTGGTCACCTTGGCGTTTATCTGGTCGCGGCTGGTGAGGGTCTCGTCCAGGGAGAGGGAGCCGATGATGGCCCTCAGAGAGGACGAGCAGAGGTTTTCCAGCGCGGCTATGGGTCTTTCGACGCCGTAGGCGAAGGCCTTGGGGTCGAAGATATAAAAGTATGCGACCGAATCCGCGAAAATTGTAACGTTGTCCTTGGTTATGACGGGCTGCGGCTCAAAATCCGCCACCTGTTCTTTGAGCGAAATCTTCTTTACCACTCTGTCGATTACGGGAATTTTAATGTGCAATCCCGCTTCCCATGTCTGATTATACTTTCCAAGCCTTTCGATTATCCACGCGTTGGCCTGAGGCACTATTCTTATGCACCTTATCAATATTGCCAAAGCTATAAGAACTGCCAATGCGATTAATACAATTTCAATCGGACCCATAAACTCGCTGTCTCCTCTCTTGTTCGTTAGCGAAAACTTAACAACTTGATTATATCTCTTTTAATCCCAATCCGCAATAAATTATAGCGTAGCCGTTATAACTTTTCTACGCCTCTGCGGGTGCCGTTACCCGGCAGACCAAGGCGCCGTTTTCGATGTCAACAACCAGCAGCGAGCCGGGCTTAAGGTCCGAAGACAGCATGGTGCGGGCTATGAGGGTCTCGACGTGGCTCTGTATGAAGCGCTTCATGGGTCTTGCTCCGTAGAGGGGGTCGAAGCTGCTGTCGATTATGTAGGTCTTCGCCTCCGGCGTGAGCTTGAGCTCCAGGGATTTTTCCCTCAGCCTTCCCTTGAGTCTTTCCAACTGCAGTTCGGCTATCTGTTCAACGTCTTCTTTGTTAAGCGGCTTGTAGAGCACTATCTCGTCCAGACGGTTCAGGAATTCCGGACGGAAGGAGCTTCTGAGCAGGCTGTCCACGGCGTGCTTGGCCTCCTCGCTTATCTCGCCGTTTTCCTGTATGCCCTCGAGCAGCAGGTGGGAGCCTAAGTTGGAGGTCAGTATTATAATCGTGTTCTTGAAATCGACCGTGCGGCCCTGAGAGTCGGTTATCCTTCCGTCGTCGAGCACCTGAAGCAGTATGTTGAAGACGTCGGGATGGGCCTTTTCCACCTCGTCGAAGAGCACGACGCAGTAAGGCCTGCGGCGCACGGCCTCGGTGAGCTGGCCGCCCTCGTCGTAGCCGACGTAGCCCGGAGGCGCGCCTATGAGTCTGGACACGGAAAACTTCTCCATGTACTCCGACATATCTATTCGCACCATGTTGTTTTCGTCGTCGAAGAGGGCCTCGGCAAGAGCTCTTGCAAGCTCGGTCTTTCCTACGCCCGTGGGCCCGAGGAAGAGGAAGGAGCCTATGGGCCTGTTCGGGTCGGCTATCCCCGCGCGGGAGCGCAGTATGGCGTCGGTGACGCTGCTGACCGCCTCCTCCTGACCTATGACCCTCCTATGGAGAATCTCGTCCAAGTGCAGTATCTTTTCCCTTTCGCCCTCCATGAGCTTGCTGACGGGTATGCCCGTCCAGCGCCCGACTATGGCGGCGATTTCTTCTTCCGTTACGGTATCGCGCACGAGGCTTTCCCCGCCCTTGCGGTTTTCCACGGCCGACTGGGCTTCCGCCAGCTTCTTTTCAAGTTCCGGAAGCGTGGCGTAGCGCAGGCGCGAGGCCGTTTCATATTCGTAATTGCGCTGTGCCTCTTCCATGTCGGCGTTGACTCTTTCTATCTCGGCCTTTATATCCTTTATGTCGTCCATGGAGGACTTTTCGAGCTCCCAGAGGCTCTTCTGGCGGGAGAACTCCTCGCGCAGCCCGGAAAGCTCGCGGCTTATCTTGCCGCAGCGCTCCGCGGATATGGCGTCGCTCTCCTTTTTAAGAGCCATCTCCTCTATCTCCAGCTGCATTATCTTGCGGCGCAGGGCGTCAAGGCTCTCGGGCATGGAATCTATCTCCGTGCGTATCGAGGCGCAGGCCTCGTCCACGAGGTCTATGGCCTTGTCGGGAAGGAACCTGTCCGTAATGTAGCGGTTCGACAGCACGGCCGCGGCCACGAGCGCGGCGTCGTGTATCTGTACTCCGTGGAAGATCTCGTAGCGTTCCTTAAGACCG
>DAONZO010000084.1:0-5275 GCA_035406945.1 Bacillota bacterium
CACAGCCGCTTTATGCCGTCAACTATGCCGTCGACGTATTTAAGAGGAGGCAATCCGGCGGCGTCGGCTCTTTTTTGTATCTTTTGTCCGTGTTCGTCCGTACCCGTAAGGAACATCACGTCGTAGCCGGTAAAGCGCTTAAAACGCGCCATGCTGTCGGCCATTACCGTGCAGTAGGTATGGCCTATATGCAGCTTGTCGCTGGGGTAATAGATGGGCGTTGTTATATAAAAGGTTTTTCTATCTGGCATTTTGATTTACTTCCTTTCGGGTACGGGCAGCTGAACGAGTATTATCGCTGTGAACATGAGGGCGCAGCCGGCTATCTCGCGCAGGCTCATGGTCTCGCTGAGTATAAGCGCTCCGGATATCGCGGCAAAGACCGATTCGAGGCTCATTATGAGGGAAGCCGAGGAGGGGTCGGTGTAGCGTTGCCCTATAAGTTGCAGAGTGAATCCCAGAGCTCCGGAACCCAAACCGCAGAAGAATATCGGGAAGGCCGCCGAAGCTATCTTTTCCATGGTCGGGGTTTCGAAGATAAACGCGGGCACCGTGGTAACGACGGCGACGGTAAGAAATTGCAGCATGGATATGCGCAGCGGGTCGCCTTTCCCTACAAAGCGGTCGCACATGAGTATGTGAAGCGAGAAAAACAGCGCGCATATCATTACAAAAGCATCGCCTTTTTCGATTGTGAAGCCTTCCTTAATGGAGAGAAAATACAGTCCGGCGGCGCCGATTACAACGGCGACCCATGTGAGCCATGGCTCTCTCTTTTTAAGAAAGATTACGCCTATTATGGGCACGAGCAATATGTAGAGGGCCGTTATGAAGCCCGCCTTGCCCGCGGTGGTATAGACCACGCCTATCTGCTGAAATATCGAGCCTCCGGAAAGACAGAGACCGCAGACTATTCCGCCTATTAAAGTATTTTTCTTATACTCGGCCAGGGCTTCGGGACTCATCGTGTCCGCGGGGGCTCTTCCCGCGGCCTTGTCGATCCTGTTTTTAATAAAGGAGACAATGGCCAGTGCCGCGGATGCCAGGTACATTCGGGTGAACGTAAAGCTGAGAGGCTCTATGTGATCCATCCCCTTGCGCTGAAAGACAAAAGCTGTTCCCCACACTATGGCGGTCAGAAGCAAAATGGCGTTTCCGAGCATTTTTTTGTTTTTCATATCAACTCTCCCTATATTATAAAATAACCATTTAATTATATAACATTTCGCGGCAATAATCAAAAACAAGCTGCTGATTATGCGGCTTGTTTATTGTGAGTTTTATATAAATATTCGTGTAATTTAGCGTAATATTTATGTACCTGTCAGGTTTAGTGTTCCCAAAATGAAAAAACGGTTTTATTGAATTAAAAAGACCGGGGATTTATCATCCCCGATCTTCGCTTGCACGGGTCTGTCGCTTGCCCTAGTCAATCGCCTTCAAATCGGCGTCTATAGCTGCCAGGACATCCGGGCTCAGCTTGCCGCCTACGTAAGGAGCTATTGATTTAAACACCATGCCCATAGCCATCTTTGCGCGCGGGTCTTTAGTAAGGCCGGGTACATGCTTCTCGATTACAGCCGCATAAGCCTCGTTGTTTACGATTTCCTTGACCTTCATTTCGATACCGTTGTTCATTCTGTTTCCTCCTTTTAACTATATCAATGATTTGCATTGTTTCTTAACGATCAACTGAATCTGTCTTACAATCCTAAAAGCCAATTACACGTAATTCGCAAACACCCTGTCGAAGACGGCCAGAGCATCGTCCAGTACGGGGATGGTTGCAAGGCTGATAAAGGCCTTGTTGCCGCCGGCTACTATAAGACCTTCTGCGGCGAGCGCCATGGCGAATTCCTTCATTCTGAGATTGGCTCCGGGAAGTATTGCAAAAACGTTTTCTATAATGTCGTCGTCATCCCTGTGGCTGGTGAGATGCTGTATGCCGCAGAGATCTATGTGCAGGATTGAGTGTTGGTTGAATACCGCAGCAGGGAGCTTGTGCTTATCAGCCAGTTCGGCAACCCGGCGTGTAAATTTGTCGGCGGCTTCCTTCAGTTTTTCATGGCAATTGGTGCGCTCCATTTCGCAGATGTTTGTATATCCCGCAACACAGCTGACGGGGTTGGCGGAAAGCGTTCCGCCCACCATTACCTTTGCCCCGCTGCTGGCTATGCCCGCCGAAAGCAGGGACATGATATCTCTTCTTCCGCCGAGGCCGCCTGCTCCCGCATAACCCCCTGCAATAGCCTTGCCGAACATCGTAATATCCGGCTTAATACCGTAATGCGCCTCCGCACCGCCCATACCCAGGCGGAAAGCGGTGACTACTTCATCGTAAATCAGCAGGGCTCCGTACTTATCGCAAAGCTCTCTCGCCTTAACGTGAAACTCCTTTGAAATCGGAAGAGCGCCGCTGTCTTGCCCTATCGGCTCCATGATAAACGCAGCTGTACCGCCCTTAGCCTCATTCTCTATAAATCTCTGCTCCATTTCCTCTAAATCGTTGGGATAAACCGAGCACATATGGTTGAGACAGTCGTCGGGAACGCCTATAGCAAACATATTTCTCGAATCCACGGAGCGCATGTCGTAGAGAAGCTGATCGCTCCAGCCGTGATAGCAGCCGTTAATCTTGATAACTTCGCTCTTATTGGTGAAAGCTCTGGCAAGACGAATCGCAACCATACCGGCTTCGGTTCCGCTTCCGAGCATCCTGAAGAGCTCTACGGACGGATAGTGCTCCTTTATTTTTTTTGCGAGCTTAACTTCAAATTCGCCGAAAAGTCCTGTCAGGTTACCCGTAGTATTCAAGGTCTCGATTACGGCGTCCGTAATCGGTCTGTAGGCATTACCCAGGATTGTGGGGCCGCCCGCCTGCAAAAAATCTATATAGCGGTTGCCGTCTACATCGTACAGATACGCCCCTTCGGCCTTTACGCAGTTTAAGCCGAAGGGATAGCTGTTAGCCAGGTTGTGCTGAATTCCGCCCGGAATATGCTCCTTGGCCGCCTCAATATCCGCCTTGGAAGTCGCACATTTCTTATCGAAATATTCCATGTATTTCTGCCTGGCTTCGTCCGACAAAGTCTTGGGGCTTAGCAGAAGCTCCTTGGACTTTTCGTGGATGCCCTTAAAGTCAAAGCCGTCAAAATATGAACCCATAAATTTTCCTCCTGTACCTAAAAGCGATTCTTAAGCGTTGATTTCTCCGTAAATATCTTTCAGCGCATAATACGAACGCTTGAAAAATTCAAAAATTCTCTCCGAGCGCTCCCTGAATTCGGCGCGCGGATAAAAGGTCTTATCTTCGCAGATGTAGCGGTTCAATGCGGAGAAGTCTTCCTGCTCACCCAGGCCTATATCTATACACATGGAGAGCCCTATGTTGCCGGCAAAACGCATATTTGCGAGCCTTACTATAGGCTCGTTCATAATGTCGGCGATAATCTGAAGGTGGACATCGCTCTGTGCGGCCCCGCCTATGGCTCTTATAAAATTGACATTCCACATATCCCGCTCTTTCAGGTTTTCTTTTATCCAGCGGAAGTTGCAGCCTATACCTTCCATAGCGGCCCTGAGGATATGCGCGCGGGTAACGGAGGGATCCATATTGAGCAGGGTTCCGCGAACATAGGGGTCTTCTATAGGGGCTTCCTCACCAAAAATATACGGGAGGAATATCACCTCTTTGGGGTCGCCTTCTATACGCCTTACCTCATCCGCCATCATAGAAAAGACATCGGCACTTCCGGCTTCGCCGCGGTATAATTCACGTATCATGTAATCTATGGTCGTTCCGACGGAATCGGTGCAGAAGTACTCATATCCCACGCCGGGAATGGCGGAGGGGAGCTGGGTAAAGCTCATCGATTCGTCGTCTATGGGCGTGGTAACGGAGAGCCAGCCGCTGGAGCCCATGTATATATGAGCATCTCCCGGATTAATGCAGCCGGTTCCAAGGTGGCCGTTGGCATTGTCGGAGCAGCCCGCAAAAACGGGAGTCCCGGGCGCCAAACCCGCTTCCAAGGCAAAATCGGTACTCGTATGCCCGACTATATCGTAGGAATTTAATATGCGCTCCGGAAGCAGGGCGGGATCAAGCCCCACCATCTCTATAAACCACTCGTTCCACTCTTTTGATATCGGGAAAATGAGGCCTGTTGCAAAGGCGGCGGTCAAATCGAAAGCGGTTGTTCCGGTGAGTTTAAGATAAAAATATGCGGAGACATCCAGGAGATACTTGGCTTTGGAAACCACGTCCGGGCGGTTTTCCAGGAACCAGAGGATTTTGGCCGAAACGCGCTTGCTCGTCGCAAAATCATCTATCCCCGCCTTCTCATTAAGAGCCTTGGCCTGTTCTCCGGCGCGGCTGTCGAGCCAGGTTACACAATCGCAGAGGTGATTCGCATCCTCATCCGCAAACAGCAGAGAGCTCGATGTCTGGCTTATCACTATGCCCTTGATGTCTTCCCCCGTCAGATTTGCCTGCTTTAGAAGTCTCTGCGTTACCTTTGTAAAACTCGACAGATAATCCTCGACTTTCTGCTCGGCAAAACCCGGTTCGGGCGAATACATGGGATAAGCTTCGGTGGTGGACGCGACGGGCTCGTGATTTGAATCTATTACCGCCCCTTTTACGCTTCCCGTACCGAAATCGTAGGTAATTGAATACTTGGACAAAATAGATCTCCTTTCTTATCGCAGTCTGTGGTCGTTTACTATATAAATCTAAAGCGGCTTGGTGAGCGGCTTCATGTATCCTTTAACACAGTCGATTACAGCATCGTAGATATCGAGTTCCGGCAGGAAGGCGCCCTCGCTGACAGCGTTGCTGCCCGCCTTCATCAGATCCGTCATAACGTTCAGCTTGCTGACGCCGAATTTCATAGTCTCCTGAAGCAGTTCTATACCGGTTCCGGAGCCGCCGTGCAATACCAGAGGCACGTCAACGAGCTGATAGATCTTCTTTAATCTCTCCATGTCTATGTGGGGCTCGCCGCTGTATACTCCGTGAACCGTGCCGATCGAAACGGCCAGGGAATCGACATTTGTCAGGCGGACAAACTCAGCCGCCTCTTCGGGAACAGTCAGAGTGCTCTCCCCGTCCCCTTCCGCCTCGACGCCGGACATACCGCCGACATGCCCCAACTCCGCCTCCACCGTAACCCCGCAGGCGTGAGCCATGCGAACGACCTCGCGGGTGGCGGCCACGTTTTCTTCAAACGAAAGTTCGGAAGCGTCAAGCATTACGGAGCTGAAGCCCGCATGTATT
>DAONZO010000085.1:0-5270 GCA_035406945.1 Bacillota bacterium
ATCGCTCCTATATGGTCTTCGTGGGCGTGAGTGATAAATACGCCCTTTACCCTGGCGCTGTTTGCGACAAGATAGGTGAAGTCCGGTATAACTATATCTATTCCCAGCATGCCTTCTCCGGGGAAGGCCATGCCGCAGTCTATCACTATAATATCTTCTCCGTATTCAAGCAGAGTCATATTTTTGCCGATTTCCTGAAGGCCTCCTATGGGGATGACCCTCAGTTTCCTCGGCGCGGATCTCCTGGTCCGCCTTCTTTCCGTCATATTTACAATCCTTTCGTTCTGGCTATTTAACAACTATGTTTACGAGTTTGCCCGGAACGCATATCACCTTCAGCACCGACTTACCGTTGAGCAGAGCCGGCAGAGCTTCGCTGCTCATGACTGTCGTCTCCTGCTCTTCCTTTGATATTCCGGACGGAACCTCCATTTTTCCTCTTACTTTTCCGTTGATCTGTATTACTATCTCCACGCTGTCCTTTATAAGAGCGGCTTCATCGCAGTCCGGCCATTCCACGCCGAACAGAGCTCCGTCAAAACCGAGGCCCTCCCACATTTCATCGGCTATGTGCGGACAGAAGGGAGAAAGCATTCTCACCAGTTTTTCACAGGCATCGCGCAGGAGGCCGAGATTTACATCTTCCAAATCCTTGTAGCGGTAAAGCTCGTTTACCAGCTCCATTATCGCGCTGATGGCCGTGTTGAAGTTGAAGCGCTGCCCTATGTCCGAAGACACGCGCTTCACCGTGTTGTTGAGGACATAGGCAAGCTGCCTGTCGTCCGCGGTTTCAACCATGTAGGAGGCGGGTATCTCTTCGGTAAGCTCGGCAAGTTCGCGCACGAGCCTCCAGACCCTTCCCAAAAACTTGTAGCTGCCCTCAACCCCCGCATCGGACCATTCCAGTTCTTTTTCCGGAGGCGAGGCAAAGAGAATGAAGAGGCGGGCCGTGTCGGCGCCGTACTTTTCTATTATCTCTTCGGGGCTGACGGTGTTGCCTAAAGACTTGGACATCTTCGCCCCGTCCTTGAGCACCATGCCCTGGGTTAAAAGATTTCTGAAGGGCTCCTCCGTTCCGGTAAGGCCCATGTCGAACAGGACCATGTTGAAGAAGCGCGCGTACATCAGGTGAAGTATCGCGTGCTCTATGCCCCCTATATACTGGTCTACGTTCATCCAGTAATCGCTGTTCTCTCTGGAGAAAGGAAGTTCTTGATTCCCGGCGTCGGTATAGCGCTGGAAGTACCAGGACGAGTCGACGAAGGTGTCCAGAGTATCCACCTCTCGTTGCGCCTTCTTGCCGCAGACCGGGCAAACGGCATCCTGAAAGCTTTTGCTGCTGGCCAAAGGTGACTCGCCCGTTCCTGTAAAGACAACATCCACCGGCAGTCTTACCGGAAGATTTTCTTCCTTTTCGGCCTGCCATCCGCAGTCTTCGCAGTATATCATCGGAATCGGAGCGCCCCAATAGCGCTGCCTCGAAACGAGCCAGTCCCGAAGCTTGTAGTTCTTGGTGCGCTTGCCTATGCCTCTTTCTTCCAGGTCCCGGCTTATGAGAGATATGGCTTCCCGATTGGGCATGCCGTCGTACTTGCCGGAGTTTATCATCTTGCCCTCGGCCTCAAAGGCCGCATCGAGATTCGAAAAATCTATGCTCGCATCGCCGGGATCAACCACGGGCACTATTTCGAGGCCGTATTTCCTGGCAAACTCGAAGTCGCGCTGGTCGTGAGCGGGAACACCCATGACCATTCCCGTGCCGTAGCCCAGAAGCACATAGTCTGCTATGAAGATGGGCAGCTGTTTTCCGTTGAGCGGGTTAATTACATAACGCCCTGTAAAGACTCCCGTCTTTTCCCTTGTGGCGGAGCTTCTGTCGATTTCGCTCTGCTTTTTGGCATCTTCTATGTAGGCTCTGCACACGTCCTCGTAAGCGCTTCCGCTTATGAGGCTCTCCACATAAGGGTGCTCCGGGGCAATTACCATAAAACTGGTTCCGAATATGGTGTCGGGCCTCGTAGTGAACACGCGGAAAGGAAGCTCGCTCCCCGCTATCTCGAAATCGACCTCGGTTCCGTACGAACGCCCTATCCAGTTCTTTTGCATCAGCTTGACTCTCTCGGGCCAGCCGGCCATATCTTCGCTGTCGAGGTTGTCCAGCAGCCTGTCGGCGTAATCTGTAATCTTAAGGTACCATTGCGAGAGATTTTTTTTGACTACCTGCGATTTGCAACGTTCGCAGCAGCCCTCCACAACCTGCTCGTTGGCGAGCACGGTTCCGCACGAAGGGCACCAGTTGACGGGATTTTCCTTCTTATAGGCGAGACCGCGCTTAAAAAACTGAATAAAAATCCACTGTGTCCATCGATAATAGTCTTCCGAATAGGTTGAGGCCTCTCTGTTCCAATCGTAGGAAAAACCCAGCTGCTTAAGCTGACGCTCCATCTCCTTAATGTTTGCGGAAGTCCAGATTGCCGGATGAATGCCGTGCTTTATGGCGGCGTTTTCGGCGGGAAGTCCGAAAGAATCGAAGCCCATGGGATGCAGGACGTTATAGCCTTCGGCCCTGAGATATCGGCAGAGCACGTCGCCTATCGAGTAATTTCTCACATGGCCCATGTGAAGATTCCCGCTCGGATATGGAAACATCTCCAAAAGATAGAACTTTTTCAAGGAGGAATCCTCCTTTACGTTAAAGAGAGCTTTTTCCTCCCATCTTTTCTGCCATTTGCTTTCTATAGACTTAAAATCGTATTGTTCGCGCATCATTGCCGCTCCTCGAATTCAACAGAGGAGCAATCTCCCCATACTTTCTCCAGTTGGTAGTGTTCTCTCTGTTCCTTAGTGAAAATATTTACTATAACATCGCCGTAATCCATAAGAATCCAGCCGCTTTCTCCGCGCCCCTCTATCTGCCTCGCCTCCATGCCCTGTTCGGCCAGCTTGTCCGAAAGTTCCTCGGAAAGAGCGGCGAGCTGACGCATGGAAGATGCGCTCGCGATAACGAAGTAGTCGGCAAAGCCCGAATGTGCGCTTATGTCGAGTATAAGCACATCCAAAGCCTTTTTGCCGTCCAAAAACCTTGCCGAAAAAAGAGCCAGTTCTTTGTTATTCATCAGTATCTCCTTTATCTTTTATTAAATGACGCCTTGCGGCCGAACTTTCTTCGAGCCGGGCGATGGTTTCGCCGGAAATATCGGAATATTCTCCTCCTATGGAGAGGACGTATTCTCTGGTTCGCTTCATTAACATAATTAGTGTTATGTCAACATCGTCCGAAATGGAGTTTCTTAAATCCTCCACGCCGGGAAAATCCCTGCCGGACTCGAGCAAGTCCGCTATCTTAAGAATCTTTTCGAGCAGACACATGCCGGGGCGACCGGTGGTATGCCAGCGCACGGCGTTGAGAATGTCCTCGTCCTCTACGCCGAAATCGGCCTTAAGTCTCTCGGCGGCATAGTGCCCGTGCTCAAGACTGCCCTTCTCTCTGAAAGCATCGTGAAAGATCGCCGCGATCTCGGCCTTGCGGGGATTCTCTCCGTAGCGCCATGCGAGTTCCCTTGCCAGTTCCACCACGCCCAAAGTGTGCTCGTAGCGCGAAGGCTTGAGCCGAGCCCTGACAAAGGCGTCCAGTCTGTGATACAAGCCGTTATCAGAGGAGAGATAGAGCCCGCGGCTCGCTATATAGGCCGCAACCTTGGGCGGAAGAAGACCCTCCGTGCTTTCTCCCGCCGATATTCTCCGCCTTATATCCGTGGAGCTTATATCGTCGAAGCGCTCTGCCCATATAATTTTAAATTCCGAGGCGAGCTCTTCCCCGCGATACCAGTATCTAATATTGTGAACGGAATCGGCACCCGCTATGAAATGGATGTCCCAGTTCGGATTCTCTTCTCGCAGCGCCGAAAGCGTATCATAAGTATAGCAGCTTTTGTTCTGTTTTATCTCGTAATCCGATATCTCGACCTTTTCGTCTTCTTCGAAAGCTATTCTGAGCATGGCCAGCCTGTCCGCAGCCGAAACCGGAGGCTGACCCTTTTTCCAGGGGCTGACGCAGGTGGGAATGATAATTACCCTATCCAGAGCCTCTCTGCGGATGAGCAGCCTTACCAGCTTGACATGACCCATGTGCACAGGGTCGAAGCTTCCGCCGAATATTCCGATTTTAAGAAGTTTAGGCTCCATGCCGTCGCTTTCTTTTCTATTCCTTCGCCACGCAGCTTATATGAAGCTCTTCCAACTGTTCCTTCGTAACGATAGTGGGCGCTTCGGACATTACGCACTGAGCGCTCTGGTTCTTCGGGAAGGCTATGACGTCTCTTATATCGTCGGTTCCGAGCATGAGCATCGTAAGCCTGTCCACGCCGTAGGCGAGACCGCCGTGCGGGGGAGTGCCGTACCTAAAGGCGTCTACAAAAAAGCCGAAACGCGTGTGTATGTCCTCTTCGCTGAGCTGCAGCACCTCAAATACGAGCTTCTGAAGCTTGCTGTCGTGTATTCTGATAGAGCCGCCGCCGGCTTCGTAGCCGTTGATGACTACGTCGTAGGCGTCGGCATATACCTTCTCGAGTTCTCCGTTCTCAAGATAGTGAAGATCTTCCATTTTCGGCGAGGTGAACGGATGGTGCCTGGCCGTGAAGCGCTTCTCTTCTTCGGACCATTCGAACATCGGAAAGTCCACCACCCAAAGCAGCTTAAAGTCGTTAGGATTAAGCATTCCGAGCGTAGAGGCCATGTCGCGCCTAAGGAAGCCCAGAGATGCCCATACGACATTCTGAGGGCCGGAAACGATGAGTATTAGGTCCCCGTCTTTTGCCTCAAAGCGGGAACAAAGCTTCTCGAGGGCCGCCCGGTCGAAGAACTTGGAGACGGAAGACCTGATTTCATCCGCTTCCCTGCGTATCCATACCATGCCCTTGGCGCCGAAGGTCTTGATCGAATCCGTGAGCTTGTCGATATCCTTACGGCTGAACTTTTCGCTCCCGCCGTTGATGTTAATGCCCATCACCCTTCCGCCCTCGCTTATGGCCTTGCTAAAGACCTCGAAGCCGCAGTCCCTGACTTCGTCCGCTATATCGACGAGTTCAAAGCCGAAGCGAAGGTCGGGCTTGTCGGAGCCGTAGCGGTTTATGGCCTCGTCCCAGGTTATTCGAGGGAAGGGAGTCTCAATATCGATGCCTCTTATTTCCTTAAAGAGAGTCTTCAGGAAGGCCTCCTGAACCGAAAGTATGTCGTCCTGGTCCACGAAGGACATCTCTATGTCCAGCTGG
>DAONZO010000086.1:0-5193 GCA_035406945.1 Bacillota bacterium
TAGTCGGAATACCCAATGTGGGCAAGTCTTCGCTCATAAACCGCCTCACTGGCGGCAGGGGTGCAAGGACGGGCAACAAGCCCGGAGTAACAAGAGGGAAGCAGTGGCTCTCGCTTGAAGGCGGCATGATGCTGCTCGACACCCCCGGCATACTCTGGCCCAAGTTCGAAGACCCCAAGACGGGGCTGATGCTCGCGTTTTGCGGTTCAATAAAAGACGAGGTAATGGACCTTTCCACCCTTGGTCTTGAACTGATAAAGTTCCTTTCTGAGCGCCACCCTCAACTGCTCTGCGAGCGCTACCGCCTCGAACAGATAGAAGAAACCCCATTGCTCACAATGGAAGCGATAGCAAAAAAAAGAGGCTTCGTCCTTAAAGGCGCCGCCATTGATTACGAACGCACAGCCAGAACCGTCTTAGACGAATTCAGAGCCGGAAAAATAGGCCGCATAAGCCTCGAAAACGCTTAGTATTTTTGCTTACAAACCGGCGAGGGAGGTGGCGTCTCCCGCCGCGCTGCAAGCTGCGACCGAGCCGGTTTTCAATAATCAAAAATCAGCAAGCGGAAAATGTGCCAAACCGGTGCATAAAGTTGTTTTTGACACAGCAATATATTCATGTGTGTCAATTTCTAAAGATTTCGTAAAATAGGCACAATTATTTTTGCAAGAATTTGGAAATAAACGTGAGCTACCTGTGCTTGCCGGATTAAAATGTGCCAAAGGCTTGAGAGAAGAATGCCATAGGTACATTTCAATCGGTTAGCGTGGTTTTGGCTTATGTATGAAGTTGATAATTTTTTGGAAACGTGTGCCAAAGACAAAGATTTTGACTTATTTGACACACTCCCATATATTCCCATCCAAAAATGTGTCTATAGAAGAGGTTTTTTGATTTTAGGCACATTCCGACGCTTCTTTCGAGTGATTTTACATTTCATAAGAAAAACGGCCCCGTTTCTACGGAGCCGATAAGAGTATCCTTGCTTGCTGCCTGGCGGCTTCGGTAACCACGCTTCCGGAGAGCAGCCGGGCAATTTCTTCTATCCGCTCTGCCGGGCTTAGCGGCACAACCGAGGTTGTTGTACTGTATTCGTCCGAAAACTTGGCTATGCGGAAATGGTGCGTGCCCCGACACGCAATCTGGGGCAGGTGAGTGATGCAAACCACCTGATGACCGGCGGCTATGCGCTCCAACTTTTCTCCCACCGTTCCGGCCACGGCGCCGCTTATTCCCGTGTCTATTTCGTCGAATATCATGCTCGGTATGGAATCCATATCGACCAAGATGCCCTTCATTGCGAGCATGACCCTCGAAAGCTCTCCGCCGCTTGCTATCTTGGCGAGCGGACGCGCGGGTTCTCCCTTGTTGGTGGATATCAGAAACTCCACCGCATCGGAGCCCTTGGCGGAGGGGGAGGAAGGGCTTATTTCAACCTTAAAGAAACTGTCGCTGAAGGCCAGCTGCGCAAGCTCGTCGTTTATCTTTTCTTCGAGTACGGCCGCGCTGCGCTTTCTGAGCGCGCCGAGTTTTTCCGCGCTTTTTATATAGTCTTCTTTCGCCTTTGCCAGCTCGCTTTCGAGGCGGGCCGTTTCGGCATCGGCGTTTTCTATTATTCCGAGGGAGGCCCTTGCTTTATCAGCATAGGCAGTAACTTTTTCAAGACTGCCGCCGTACTTGCGCTTCAGCGCGTCCAGCACTGCGAGGCGATCCAGCTTTTCTTCCAGCTCCTCCTGCGAAAAGCTCACTCCGTCGCGAAGGCGGCGCAGGTCCCGGCTCAGTTCGTCCACGCGGTAATAGGCGTCGGAAACGGTTTCCGACATAGCGTCTATTTCCTTTGAATAGGCCGAAACGGAAGAAAGTTCGGACATTGCGGCGGAGAGGCTTTCGGAGGCTCCCCCGTCCGCAAACAGAGCTTCGAAGGCCTTTGCGAGCGCTTCGTAAATCTGTTCGCTGTGCTGCATAAGGGCAATCTCTTCGGCAAGCTTTTCGTCCTCGGAAGGGAGTATCGCCGCGGCTTCAATTTCGGAAAGCTCGTACGCAAAAAGTTCTTTTTGACGAGCGGAATCGGCAAGCCCGGCGCGCAGCCCTGCTAATTCTCCCGACAAAGAATTTAGGCGTTCAAAGCATAAGGCGGCTTCGGAACGGGCACAGGCGTTTTCTTCGCCTCCGTAGAGGTCTAAAACGTCTATGTGCCTTTCGGTGTCGAGCAGGGACTGATGGTCGTACTGCCCGTGTATATCCGCAACATGGCGGCATATACGGCTCATTGCACCGAGGGGAACTATGCTGCCGTTTACCCGGCACAGGCTGCGGCCCGTGCTGATTTCTCTGTGAAGCACCATCGGCATATCGGAAGGAACACCGTAAGTTTCGAGCAGGGGAGCGAGCTTTGTTGCGTCGCCGTCGGCTATAATCGTGACGGTGGCCTTATCCGCTCCGCTGCGAATGTAGTCGGAGTCCGCCCGGCTTCCGAGAGCCATGCTTACAGCCTCGATTATTATGGATTTGCCGGACCCCGTCTCGCCTGTAATTATGTTGAGACCCGGGTAGAGGTCTATGCTGAGATCCTTGATTATGGCAAAATCCTTTATGCTGACATGGCTTATCATGGTTTACTTTTTAAAAACACTCCTGCAACGCTTAAGCACGCGTTCCACATTTTCTTCGCTATCGACTATCACCAGAATGGTATTGTCGCCGGCAATCGTTCCGAGTATCTCCGGTATGTTGGAGGTGTCTATGGCCTCGGCCGCCGCATTGGCGCACCCGCTGAGCGTAGTTATAATTATCAAGTTTCCCGTGGGTTTCATTTCCTTGACGGTTTGCCGGAAAATGTTGTCGAAACGCTCTTCTTCCCTGTTTATCGTTTCGGGAAGGGTGTAGCAGTTTTTGCCGTTTTTCTTTGTCGTCTTAACCAGCTGGAGTTCACGTATATCCCTCGATACCGTGGCCTGAGTTACCTTGTAACCCGCGTCGCTCAGGAGTTTGGCCAATTTCTCCTGGGTGTCGATATCCTGATTTTTGATGAGTTCCAGAATCTTTTCTCTTCTTTCAAAACGCATAAAAAACCTCCGTTCGTGATGTTTATTTTGGGAAGCGGTTTTGAGAGCAGCCTCTCTTGCCTATTATAATACCATACTTGCAAAAATCTGCCTACTAAAATTATAAGGACATATGCATTTTTTTGTGATATTATACGTATATGAACAATTGTTTGCTTCGGAGGAGCACATATGAGAATACTTGGTATAGATCCCGGCTACGCCATCATGGGCTACGGCATCGTCGACAAGAAGGGCAGCAGTTTTGTACCCGTAGCCTACGGCGCGATTACCACGGACAAGGAAATGAGCATGCCGCAGAGGCTTAAGACGTTATACGCCGGCCTTATGGAGTTGATAGACGAATACTCACCGGACGAGGTCAGCATAGAAGAGCTGTACTTCAACACCAACGCCAAGACGGTAATATTCGTGGGCGAGGCCAGAGGCGTTGCCATATTGGCTTGCAGCAACAACGGCCTTCCCATATACGAGTATACCCCAATGCAGATTAAAACATGCATAGCCGGCAACGGACACGCGGACAAGACCCAGGTTCAGGCCATGATAAGGCGCATACTGGCCCTCGAAAAGGCTCCGCGTCCGGACGATGTGGCCGACGCGCTTGCAGCGGCGGTCTGTCACGGGTATAATGGTGAAATGAGAAAGAAGCTCATGCTGATGAGGTAATAGGATGTTTCATTTTATATGCGGCTACGTTGCGTATCTTGAGGCGGGCATGGTTGCTTTAGAGAATAACGGCATAGCCTACGAGATTTACGTTCCGGAAGGCAGTTCGGCCCTGCTCGCAAATATCGGAGAAGAGATAACCCTTTATACGGCCATGCAGGTGAGAGAGGACGATATAAGTCTCTACGGCTTTACGGACAGGGAGTCCCTGGCGCTGTTTCGCCTGCTTCAGACGGTTTCCGGAGTGGGAGCAAAAGCCGCCCTTTCCTTAATAGGGGCATTTCCATCTCCCTCCGAGCTTAAAAGAGCCATTTATTTCGAAGACGCGGCGGCTCTTACCAGAGCAAACGGGGTCGGGAAAAAGATCGCCCAAAGGGTTGTTTTGGAGCTGAAGGACAAGTTCGGCGACATGTCGTCTTTGGGATTGACTTCGAGAATTTCAAACGTCGTCGTAAAAGGCAGCCCGAGAGACGAAGCGCTTCAGGCTCTCGTGGCTCTCGGCTACAGCAGATCGGAGGCTCTGTCCTTTATGAGCGGCGTGGAGGGCGAGAACTTGTCGGCGGAGGATATAATTAAGCAGGCTTTAAGGATGCGCAGATAGAGGGATTATGGACTACGAAAAGAGAATAGTAGGTATGGCTCAGATGGAAGGCGAGGAACAGCTCGAAAGATCCATACGCCCGAAACGCTTCAGCGAGTACATAGGGCAGGGCGGAGTCACCGATAACCTTAAAGTGTATATAGAGGCCTCGAAGATGAGAGGAGAAAGCCTGGACCACGTTCTTTTTTACGGCCCTCCGGGGCTTGGAAAGACGACGCTCGCGGGCGTAATCGCCAACGAGATGGGCGTGGAAATGCGCATCACCTCCGGACCCGCGATAACCCGCGCGGGAGACCTGGCGGCCATTCTCACGAACCTCAATCCGGGGGATGTGCTTTTCATAGATGAAATACACAGGCTTAACCGCGCCGTGGAGGAGGTTTTGTATTCCGCCATGGAGGACTTTGCCATAGACATAGTCACCGGGAAGGGACCTATGGCCAATTCCATACGCCTCAGCCTTGCCCCGTTTACCCTTGTGGGCGCGACCACGCGCGCGGGCAGCCTTTCGGCACCGCTCAGAGACCGTTTCGGCGTCATGTCGAAGTTCGAACTGTACACGGAAGAGGAACTTTCGCGCATCATCATCAGGACGGCGGGCATATTAGGGGTGAGCATAGACGAGGAATCCACGAAACTGCTTTCCGCCCGTTCGCGCGGGACTCCCAGAATAGCGAACAGGCTGCTTAAAAGAGTTCGGGATTTCAGTCAGGTCAGAGGCGACGGAAACATAGGAAAATCAATAGTCGAGGAGACCTTGGACGCTCTGGGGATAGACTGCTTCGGCCTCGAAGAACTTGACAGAAAAATTTTAAGCCTTATAATAACTAAGTTCCAGGGAGGTCCCGTGGGAATAGA
>DAONZO010000087.1:0-5167 GCA_035406945.1 Bacillota bacterium
GGCGGTTGCGGCGGCCAGCGACGATTACAGAAACGACCCGGCTTTCAGCTTCGACTATAAGACCAACATCTTCTTCCAGAAGGACGTGGGCGACGCGATAACCATTTACGATAAGTATTATCAGATGCTCAAGGTCAACTGATCCGACGCGTTTTCTCTACAGAAGGAGTTTGCATTGATCAAGTTTAACGAAGAATCCAAGATAGCCTGCGTGCGAGGTGCATTGGCTCTCAGGAAGGATATAGAGCACATAGTGGACTCGTATTCGAAAGATGGGATACGCAATCTCTGCTTTCTGGGAATAGGCGGCACATGGGCGAGCTGTCTTCAGGTTCTATGCCACATGAAGGAGCGCAGTGCGCAGGAGATAATGGCGGTAAACGCGGCGGAGTATATAGCCACGGGAGACCGCAGAATAGGCGCGGGCACGGTAGTGGTCATCTCTTCCGTTACAGGCACCACCTCCGAGATAGTTGACGCGGTGGCAAAGGCCAAAAGCGACGGCGCGAAGGTGATAGGTTTTATAGACAGAGCCGATTGCGAACTTGCAAGAAGCGTCGATAACTGCGTAACCTATCCGTCGAACGAACAGCTTAAATTTTTTATGACGGCGGATCGCTTCATGAAGAACTGGGGAGAATTTGAAGAGTACGACGAGCTCTACGCTCAGCTCGACAAGTATCTTCCGGAGGGGCTGGCCGCGGTGGAAAAGACGGCCAATGCCTTTGCGCTGGAGTTCGCAAAAGCCCACTACGAAGACGATCTTCACTATTTTATAGGGGGAGGCTGCAACTACGGATCAACCTATTCCTACGCCATGTGTTACTGGGAAGAACAGCATTGGATAAGGACCAAGTCCATCCACAGCGCGGAATTTTTCCACGGCACCCTGGAAATAGTTGACTCCGATACGGCCATAACCCTCTTTGTGGGCGAGGATTCGCAAAGAGGCATAGGCCTCAGGGTAAAAAACTTTTTGCCCAAGGTGTGCAAGAACTATACGGTCATAGACAGCGCCGACTATCCCATTGAGGGGATAGACGAGCGCTTCAGGGGCCATATCTCGCATTTGATACTCAGAGCGGTGGCAAACCGTATAGACGTGCACATAGAAGCCCTGAGCGGTCACGATATGTCCATAAGACGGTACTACCGCAAATTCGATTATTAATTTAAGAGGCTGGCTGCCGGGCATATTCCGGCAGCCGGGATTTAATGGAATGAAATTAGGATTATTTACTTTACCGTATCAGTATATGGAACTGGAACGGGCTTTTGCGGACGCTAAGCTTTTCGGTTACGATTTTGTGGAGCTGTGGGGCGGAAGGCCTCACGCATTTGTGTTTGATCTGCTGAAAGGCGGGCTTAAAAAGATGGAGACTCTCATAGAAAAATACTCCATGCCGGTAAAAGTCTTTACTCCCGAACACAACGCTTATCCTTACAATTACATGCTGGGAGACTTAAATCAGTGGGTGGACTGCATGGATTATTTCAGTGCTTGCGCGCAAGTAACGCAAAAACTTGGCGCGGAATACATGCTTGTCAGCATTGGACATGGAGTGGTCGATGCGCCGGCGGAAAACGCAAAGAGATTGCTTCGCAGCATGGAAGCCCTTGTCAGAATAGCCGAGGCGGAGGACGTCACCATAGTTCTCGAAACCCTTACTAAATTTGAATCGAACGTATGCACGAGCCTAAGCGAGCTCGATACGCTGCTTAAACGGATAGATTCGCCTAAACTATGTGCGGCACTCGACATGGTCGCCCCTTTCACCTGCGGGGAAGACCCGGCCGAATACGCAAGGGTTCTCGGCGACAAACTGCGTCACGTTCATCTTGTGGACTCCGACGGAATAAGCGATACTCACCTTATGCCGGGGGAGGGGAAAATAGACCTGAAGGCGGTATTATCCGAGCTTCGCGCGAACGGATACGGTGGCGGAGCAACGATAGAGCTCGTTACACACTACATTGACGAGCCTTCCCGTTACGCTGAGCTGGCAATAAAGAAGGCGAGGGAACTTTTATGATAAAACTGGCCTGCGTAGGGGATAACTGCGTAGATTTTTACGATGAAACCCAAGAGATATTTTTTGGCGGAAATCCGGTAAACGTTGCGGTTTACGCCAAGAGACTGGGCGCGGATTCCTCTTATATCGGAGCGGTCGGCAACGATTCCTTCGGCGCGGAAATGCTTAAAGCGATATCCGCCAAGGGGGTGGACACGTCTCATACCCGCATCTTGCCCGGAGCCACGGCTCTTACCCACGTCAGCCGCGTTGACGGCGACAGGGTTTTCGGAGACTACGACGAGGGTGTAATGGCCGATTTCAGGATGAGCGATAAAGATATCGACTTCATCTGCTCTCACGATATAATGGTGAGCGGGCTTTGGGGTCACACGGCCTCCGAGCTCGACAGGCTCAATGCTAAAGTGCCCATTGCCTTTGATTTTTCGGATAGGCCCGACGGTCCGGAGGCGGAGGCGGCTCTGCCTTACACCGACATCGCCTTTTTTTCGGACGATGACTCCGAAACCGAGGCTCTTAAAAAGAAGATGTCCGATTTGGCGGAAAGAGGACCCGAAACAGTAGTTGCTACGCGCGGAGCAAAGGGCAGCCTGGCTCTCAGTGCGGGGCGCTTCTACGAGCAGGAGGCGCTTTTGTGCGAACTTGTGGACACCATGGGCGCGGGCGACAGCTTTATAGCAGCCTTCTTAATAGCTTTTGTGCGCGGAGAGGATATAGCCCTGTGCATGAAAGCGGGTGCGGAAAGCGCCGCGTTTACTATTTCTTATCCCGGCGCCTGGTAGCAATTATAAACAGCTCCTGAATTCGGAACCCCTTAGTCTTTTTTCTAACAGACGGGGGTTCTTTGCACGGACAAGCTTTTTTCGTGTATAATAATCGCGCAGTTCGAATGCTCGCAATGTTATAATTTTTTTAATTTGTATGGAAAGCGAAACAACTTTTTTAGATAAGATACGCATATTGGATCAGACCACGTTGAAGCTCATAGCCATCGTAAGCATGGCGATAGACCATTGCGGCGCGGTTTTCTTTCCGCAGGCCATATGGATGCGCCTTGTCGGGCGCATAGCCATGCCCATATTCTGCTTTTTTGTGGCGGAGGGATACAGGCTGAGTTCCGACAGACCGCGCTATCTGCTCAGGATGGGCATCTTTGCCCTGATATCCGAGATACCCTTTGACATGGCTCTTTTTGAGGGACGCATAGGCTTTGAGTATCAAAATGTAATGTGGACATTTTTCTTCGCCATTTTGGCGCTCATGGCCTACAACAAGATCAAGGAGCTTGTCAAGGGTCTGCCGGGAAGGCTTTTGGGCGCGCTCGCCAGCATTGCCGTAGCCTTTCTTGCCTTACTTTTATCGACGGATTACAGCGCCTACGGGGTAGGGCTTGTGCTCATCTTCTACGTTATGTACGAAAAAGGCCTTTTGGCTCAGAACGCGGTTGCCGCGCTTTATCAGATTGCGACAAGCGGTCAAAGCCCGCAGTCCTATGCCGTAATCAGCGCGGTGCCGCTCATGATGTATAACGGGAAGAAGGGAAAAGGCTTCAAATGGTTCTTCTATTCCTTTTATCCGCTGCACCTTACGATAATCTGGATATTGAGGGACTATGTGCTCGGATAGGCCATGCGCGGAATTCGGGTAAACAAAAAGAGCGAAAGCCGGAGAGCTCTCGCTCTTTTGTCGTTTTGGTGCGCCCGACACGATTCGAACGTGCGACCTACAGAGTCGGAGTCTGTTGCTCTATCCAACTGGGCTACGGGCGCGTAACGCAACATAGTATAGCATAAAAGTCGCGCAAGTGGTATAATCGATTAAACAATATTTTTAGAGGTAGAATGGACGGAGCAAAGAGTATCTTCATATATGAAAAGGGCGATCAGCGTTCCGCGCAGACCGCCGCTTTGTTGCGTCAAAAACTCCGCGATGCCGGAATAGCCGTAAGGGACAGCTTCGGCGAAGACGTGGACATGATAATATGCGTAGGGGGCGACGGAACCTTCCTTCACATGCTCATGGACTGCGCATATCCTCCGGTTCCGGTGGCCGGGGTCAACACCGGTCATCTGGGGTTTTTCCAGGAGTTTATGCCCGACGACCTCGACGAGCTCGTAAGGGTTTGCCTTACCGGAGACTGCTCCATCCAAAAGCACCGCCTGCTTTCCGCGCGCATAAAGATGGGCGGTGGCGAAGAGATCGAATATTTTGCCTTAAACGACTTCGTTATACGGCGAAGCAACGGCTCGGTGATACACTTGAACCTCAATATAGGCAGCAGTTTTATCGAGCGTTTCAGCGGCGACGGCATGCTCGTATCCACGGCCGCCGGAAGTACGGCATACAACTATTCTTTGGGCGGCAGCATAGTAGATCCGAGGGTAAATATGATACAGGTTACGCCTATGGCTCCGATGAATTCCAAGGCCTTCCGAAGCTTTACATCCAGCGTTATTCTTCCGCCCGACATGGCGGTAAGCATATATCCGGACCCCGACTATCGCAACAACGTGCTCATAATGGTCGACGGTGTTGAACACCTCTTCGATAACGTTGAAGATGTAATCGTAAGTTATTCTCCCGTTGAAGTGAGCCTGGTGCGCCTTGCCGGATACGATTTTTGGGGCAAGGTAATGTCCAAGTTCCTGTAGGCCGTATGCGGACTGTGGAATATAGGCTGACACCCGAGGACGAGGGGCTCTACATTAAGGAAATACTGCAGCGCAGGCTGGATTTCAGCGGCAGGTTGATACGCAGGATTAAGCTGCTCGAAGGCGGGCTCAGGCTCGACGGCGCAAAAGTGCGCTTAAAGGACAGAGGGCTTCCCGGGCAGCTGCTTTGTGTGACATATCCCGCGGAAAGCAGCTATTTTGAGCCGGAAAACATCCCCCTTGCCATAGTCTACGAAGACGAAGACCTCCTCGTGGTGGACAAGCAGCCCGGAATAGTGGTTCATCCCACCAAGGGCTATCAGAGCGGAACGCTTGCAAACGCAATCAGTCATCATATTGCCGAAAAAGGCGAGGGTAACTATAAAATGCGTTTTGTAAACCGAATAGACAGGGATACCTCGGGCCTGGTCATAGTCGGTAAAAACCCCCATGTTCAGGACTTTTTAATGCGCGAAATGGAAG
>DAONZO010000088.1:0-5160 GCA_035406945.1 Bacillota bacterium
CTGAGCTTGGTCTTCTTTGCAGCTTTGGCGGGCACGGTCTTTGCTTCAGCCGAAGAGGGGTTTGCCTTCGCAGCAGAGGGCTTTGCTTTCACAGCAGAGGTTTTTGCCTTTACCTCGGCCGGCTTGTTTTTTTTCGTATTCTTTGTCGGCATGACGCTAGGCGTTCTTCCCGCAGCAGTTCTTGTACTTCTTGCCGGAACCGCAGGGACAGGGCTCGTTGCGGCCTATCTTCCTCTCCGCACGCACGACGGTGCGGGAGCGACGGAAGTCATTGTTTATGGCGCTGTATTCCTCTTCCGTAAAGATCTCCTCCCACTCTTTGAGACCGTAGAGATAGTCCGCGTTGGCCTTAAACATATTGAAGAGCAGCTTTTTCAGGTCTATGTCGAGTTCTATCTCGGAGTCTTCGCTTATATCCTCTAATTCCAGAGGCGAATTGAGACTGCTGTTTATTCCGTCTAAAAATCCCATAAAAATTACGGGGTCGGCCTCGTATTTGGCTATCATGTCCGCGACTTTTCCGGCGGGCCTGGTCTTATGGTTTGCCAGGATGTCCTGATATATGCGCTTTTCGGTATCCGCGTATTTCTCCCAAAAACTGTCTATGGTCTCCTTGGTCTGCCCGTCTATCAGCTTGTTCCACTGCTTGTAAAGCGTCATCTTTGTTTGTTCTCCCTTGTTTTTCTGTTTTTATCTATTAAACCTCCAACAGAGCGTAGAGCTCGGCGGGGGTCTCTATAACGTAATCGGGTCTGTATGCGCCCGTGCGGGCATGTTCGGGCAGGCTGACGGACCAACCCACCAGCACGGACTTCATTCCGGCGTTCTTTGCGCACTCCATGTCGAAGCGGCTGTCGCCCACGTATATGGCCTCGCAAGGCTCTATGCCCAACTTTGCGGCGGCCTTGAGCAGGCCTTCGGGGTGGGGCTTGTGTTCATCTATGTCCTCGGCGGAAACCACGACGTCCACCGTGTCGGATATGTCGAAGTTGTAGACCCCTCTGTTCGTGGAGCTCCAAAGGCGGGAGGTAACTATTCCCACGGAATAGCCCCTCTCGCGCAGCCCGCGCACCAGATCGGCCATGCCGTCGAACATCTCCACGCGGCCGCGAAAGATGCGGCGCTGGTAATCTCTATAGACGTTGACCATGTCTTCGGTATCTCTGTCCGGAAACTCTCTGGCCATGGTCTCGCTCAAAGGCTCGCCGAATGAAGCGCCTATGTATTCGTCCGAGGGGGTTTCGAGACCCAGGCTTTGATAACAATGATTCCACGAGGAAAGTATCAGATTGTTGGTATTCATGAGGGTGCCGTCGAAGTCGAAGAGCACGGCTTTAATCTTTTCCATGCTTTTCCTTTCCGTCCTTCTTAAGCTTAAACGGGAATATGCTGCGCTTCGTGCCGTCCGGCTCGTAGTAGTCGCTGCGGAAAATGTTTATAAGACCCTCGTCGTTCAGGTTCTTTACCACCATAAATGTAAAAGGCATTATTATTATGCCCAGAGCGCCGAATATGCTGGCGCCGCAGTAAATGCTCATGAGCATGAGCACGGGATGCACGCCTATGGTTTTGCCTACGAGCTTTGGCTCTATTACGTTGCGCACAACGGTTACTATAACGTACATGCACAGAAGCTCTATGCCGAGCTTTATATTCCCGTTTATGAGGTTTATTATCCCCCAGGGAATGACTATCGCGCCGGTACCGACGGCGGGGAGTATGTCGAAGACCGCTATTATTACGGATATCGCAAGCGCGTTCCGGACCCCGAATATGCTGAGGAATATCAAAAGCTCACAGCATGTTATGCACATTATGAGAAAATATGCCCCCAGCATGCGCCCTATGTTCTTAAAGATGAAGTTCTTGCCGGTGCTGATTATGCGCCGGCCGTTTTCTCCGAACTGCACAAGTATGAAGTGCCTCAGGCGCGGATAATCCATGCTGAGGAAGAAAGTCGACACGACACCGAAGAGCACCGCAATGAGCAGTTTGGGAACTCCCACGGCCATGCCCTGAGCAAAGCCTATGGCCCACCTGGAAAGCGATGTTACGAGCTGGGAGAGGCTGCTGAGTATGTTGGCGGACACGTCGCCCAAGGACGTCAGCAGATTGGGGTTTATACGCTCCAATGTGTTTTCGTACCATTCAAGCACGGACTCGACAGCCGGCTGCATGTGAATCGCATACAGCTGCGGCAGTATGGCTATAAAGTCCGTAGCCGCGGTGACAAGCCTCACTATCAGCAAGACCAGCAAAACCCCTATTACCGCGTAGAAGATGAATACCACTATGACGGCGATGCCCCCGCGCGGCAGACCTATGCGGCGGTGCAGCCAGTCAACCGCGGGCTTCAGTATCAGCGTAACCAAGGCAGCCACGGCAAAGGGAAATATCACGCCTAATATGTACTTGAAGAAGACGTAGTAAATTGCGAGCCCGGTGCAGGCGTACAGGAAGTTTATGAGAAAATTCTTTCTGCGTTCCGTTATGTCGTTCATTCAAGCTCTCCTTTCTGCAGGGCATTGAGGGATGCGTTTATAAAAGGATCCAGGGCTCCGTCCATTACGGCGTTTACGTTGCCGGATTCGCAGCCGGTGCGGTGGTCTTTGACCAGGGTATAGGGCTGAAACACGTAGGATCGTATCTGGCTGCCCCAGCTTATCTGCCCGAAGTTGCCCTTCAGCTCGGATATCTTATCCTTGTGCTCCTGCTTCGCGAGGGCGTAGAGCTTGGCATAGAGCATGCGCATGGCGTATTCGCGGTTCATGTGCTGTGAGCGCTCGTTCTGGCAGCTCACCACTATATTCGTGGGCAGGTGGGTTATGCGCACGGCGGAATCGGTCTTGTTCACGTGCTGACCTCCCGCCCCCGACGAACGGTAGGTATCTATGCGCAGCTCGTCCGGACTTATCTCCACCTTTACGTCCTCTGCAAGCTCCGGCGTAACGTCCACCGAAGCGAAGCTGGTCTGACGCTTCCTCTGGGTATTGAAGGGAGATATGCGAACGAGGCGGTGGACGCCCATTTCGGTCTTGAGATAGCCGTAGGCGTATTCCCCTTCTATGAGCAGAGTCGCGGACTTTATGCCGCCCTCCGTGTCGTTCTGATAGTCGAGCGTTTTGACCGAATAGCCTTTGAGCTCGGCCCAGCGGGCGTACATGCGCAGCAGCATCTCGGTCCAGTCCTGGGCGTCGAGGCCGCCCGCCCCGGCGTGTACGGAAACTATCGCGCTGTTGGCATCGTATTCCTCGGTGAGAAGGGTCTTTACAATCATGGAGTCCAGCGCCGCGCCTAATTCCTCGGCCTTGTGCGCGGCTTCCTCCGCAAGCTCGGCGTCTTCGGCCTCTTCCGCCATATCGCAGAGCAGACCTACTTCCTCCAGGTTTTTTTGGGCCTCGCGATATTCCGAAAGCTTAAGCTCTACGGCGCTTTTTTCTTTCATTACGCCCCGGGCTCTTTCTATATCGTCCCAAAAACCCGGAACCCCTATCTCCAGCTCGTAATCCGCGAGTTTAGACTCGAGCGAAGCTATGTCAAAGAGACTCTCCCAGCTTAAGGAGAGCTGACTCCAGCTCGGGTATGGCGCTTCTTGCCGCTTCCGTGTTTAACATATATTTCTCCTCTTAGTTTCTGCCGCAGCAGTTCTTATACTTCTTCCCCGAACCGCAGGGGCAGGGTTCGTTTCTTCCCGGTGTCTTTTCGACGCGGACGGGCTCCTGACGCGGAGGCTTTATCTCTTTCGGAGCCTCCTGCGGCATGGAATTCGCGTGGCCTCTCCTCTCCGCGTCGTAGGCGGAGGCGCTTTCGTCTTTGCGCTCCTGTCCTATTACGGCAACCCTCCTTTGCTCGTTGGTCTGCAGGGTGACGCCGAAGCAGTAGCGCACCATATCGTAGCGTATGTTCGCCACCATTTCGTCGAACATGTCGGAGCCTTCGTTGGCGTAAGCCTGAGCGGGATCCTGCTGTCCTATGGAGCGCAGACCTATCCCGGTCTTGAGCTGATCCATGGCGTCTATATGATCCATCCACTTGGAATCCACCACCCTCAGCATGAGCATGCGCTCGAGCAGCCTCATCCTGGTCTCGCCTATCTCCGCCTCTTTGCGGGCGTAAGCCGCGGCAAAGGCGTCGAACATATCGTCCGCAAGGCTATCGGGAGTGAGTCTGTTAAGACCGTCCTCTGAGTAATTAAGAGGCTTTATGGAGGGGCTGATTTCGGCTATTTTGGCGTTGATGGTATTAAAATCCCATTCCTCGGCAAACCTGGAGTCCGCCGTGGCGAACTCCACTATTTCGGATATCATGCCGCGCATCATGGACATGATGTGTTCCTTCATGTCCTCGCCGTGCAGCACCCTGTTTCTCTCCTGATAGATTACCGAACGCTGCTTGTTCATTACGTCGTCGTACTGAAGCACGTACTTTCTTATGCCGTAGTTTCTGCTCTCCACCTTTTTCTGGGCGTTCTCTATGGTCTTGGAAAGCAGGCTCGCGGCTATGGGGGCGTCGTCCGTCATGCCTATGCGGCTCATCATGCCCTGTATGCGGTCTCCTCCGAAGAGGCGCATAAGGTCGTCTTCCAGGCTTATAAAAAACTGGGAAGACCCGGGGTCGCCCTGACGCCCGCTTCGTCCGCGGAGCTGATTGTCTATGCGCCTCGCCTCGTGACGCTCGGTGCCTATTATATGAAGGCCGCCTAAAGACTTTACTTCTTCGTGAGCGGGGGCGTATTCCTTCTTAAAGCGGACATGCAGCTCGTTGTAGGTGTTTCTGGCTTCTATGAGAGTTTCGTCGTGCAGGGGAACAAAGCTCGCGGCGTAGGATATCTGATTTTCCTCGTAGCCGCGGCGCTTCATCTCGCGCCTGGCTTCAAATTCGGGGTTGCCGCCCAATATTATGTCCGTTCCGCGGCCCGCCATGTTGGTGGCTATGGTCACGCTGCCCTTGCGTCCGGCCTGGGCCACTATCTCCGCCTCTCTTAGATGCTGCTTCGCGTTGAGCACATCGTGCGGAACGCCGCGCTTTTTAAGCATTTCGCTCAGAAGCTCGGATTTTTCCACGGAAACGGTTCCCACCAGCACCGGCTGACCGGTGGCGTGGCGCTCGACTATCTCGTCTATTATGGCATTGTACTTGCCCTTCTGCGTGGCGTAGACG
>DAONZO010000089.1:0-5125 GCA_035406945.1 Bacillota bacterium
GGTGTTGCGCTACTGCTTTGAAGACCTTAAGCTTGATGCGGTTTTTGCGGGATATTTCAAGAGAAATCATCAATCCAGGCGAGTATCCGAAAAATCGGGCTTTCAGTTTGCGTGCGATTATGTGTTTACAACAAGATATAATACTCCGGAAGACGCGGTTTTAACGGTCATTCATAAAGAAGACCGGATTGAATAAATTCCGTTTTGTTTACTCGTAGTGATTATAAATTGCATGGGAGGCGAAAACAGATGGAAATTGTAAAAATTGTTCTACCGATAATCTTTATTGGCATCGCCGTAGTCTTTATTGTGATGAAAGCCAAGAAAAACGCCGCAAAAAAAGAACCTGCTCAAAGCGAAGATTCTCAAAATGAAGTCACGCAAAGCGAAGATGTTCAAAAAGAAGAAGATGACCGCGAAAAGGGAGACCACATGTCGGAAGGCATAGCCGTCGGACTGTGCCTGGGTACGGCAATCGGAATCGCGTTTGGTCCTGAGAATCTGGCAATGGGCATGTCGATAGGCATGCTGCTTGGAGTGGCCATTGGAGCGAGTTATAAAAAATAGCTAAGAGGTTACGGCATGAATTCAACTCCGGATTTAAGGCAGCGTGAGGATAAGCTCAAGGATTATCTCGCCGCAGAGATAAAAGAGCTTCTTTTTGACGAGCTTTCCGAAGATTATATAGAGCGCAACGCTTTGGATTTTCTGAAAGGCGTACCCGTGCCGCTTACGGCAACGGATATAATAAATTCTAAAGAAGACGGACTTGCCCTGATCGAAATAGCCGACAACATGGCAAGGGTCATAGGCGCCGACACTCACTTCCCGCACAACGGAGCTTATCTTCGCTTCTTTGCCAGATTTTTCAGCGAAAAACTCACGGACGTCATGACCGCAAGAGGCGGCAGGCTGCTTTCGGAAGAAAAATACCGCAGCGCCTGCGTGTACTTCCGTACAGCCCTGATTTTAGACCCTGCCGACCTTAAAGCCGTCTTTGGCTACGCCTGCACATGTCGCCAGTGGTATTTAAGCCTCGAAGGAGATATCGAAGCCGAAGCACTTATTGCCATACTTAAGGCCGAAGCTCTCGAATATTACGAAGACTGCTGCATGATATTTCCGGACTTTGCCGAGGCCTACTATTTTCTGGGCTACGCCTACTTGAACGAAGCCTGCTACGCCAGAGCAAACAGCGTGTGGAAGCAGTTCATGGCTCTTGCAGGCGACGCGCACGAGGAGGAAAGAGCAGAGATAGCCGAAAGGTTGGAAGCTTTGGAAGAACCCGTCAAAATAGAAGCCGGCGTCAACGAGATGATAGCCGGGCGCATAGAAAAAGGGCTCGGCATATTGGAACCCTATGTTGAAAGCTCCTACTCCGAATGGTGGCCGCTTCACTACTACCTTGCGGAAGGCTACAGAGCGCTGGGGCTTACAGACGAAGCCATAGAGGGCTACAGAAGGGTTATAGCCCTAAGCCCCTCGAACGTGGAGAGCAACAGGGCCTTGGGCGAGCTTTACGCTTCGCAGGGCAATGCGGAAATGGCCGAAAAATATCTCGGAAAAGCCGATCTTATAGAGAAAAACAAGGAAGAATGAACGAAAAACTCAACATACTGGGCGTGATGATAGACAGAGTCGACAGGGCCGAGGCTCTCGAACGCTTTGCGCGGCTCATGGAAGCCCCCGGACAATCTCTCATAGTGACACCGAATTCCGAAATAGTGCTCAATGCAACTAAAGATTCGGCGCTGCGCGGGCTGATAAACGGCGCGGCTCTTGTAATACCCGACGGAATAGGTTTGATGATAGCTTCCAGACAGCTCAAAAGCCCGCTCAAAGAGCGGGTGACCGGCATAGATTTCTGCAGGACGGCCTTGGACTGGTGCGCGGAGCACGGCAGGGGAGTTTATTTTTTCGGGGCCAAACCCGGAGTGGCCGAGCTGGCCGCGGAAAAGCTCAAAGCGGAGGTCCCCGGGCTTAAGGTATGCGGCTGCCGCGACGGTTATTTCAAGCCCGATGAGGAGGCCGAAATAGCCGCGGAGATAGCGGCGAGCGGAGCCGAGTTCCTGTGCATAGCCCTCGGCTCTCCCAAGCAGGAGCTCTTTGCGGAGCGTCACAAAACCGTGCTCGGTAAGGGCGGGGTAAGGGTGGCCATAGGCATAGGCGGGAGCCTCGACGTATGGTCGGGCACGCTCGAAAGGGCGCCGGAATTCTACTGCAGAAACGGCCTTGAATGGCTATACCGCCTATTTCAGGAGCCCAAGCGCTTCGGCCGCATGAGCAAGATACCCTTCTTGTTTTTGAAAGTCATGTTTTCTAAAAAGAACCGCGCGTAAGGCCGGGTGCTTTTGCCGCTTATACAAACAGCATTCCTATTGGAACGAGAACTTGTTTAACAATATTTCAACATAAGCTGAAACAGGAGGAGCAATGAACATTCAGGAGCTCAAAGAAAAGGCTGCCCTAATAAGGCAGGACATAATCAGGCAGGTTTACAGCGCCGGCTCGGGACACCCCGGCGGAAGCCTCTCCTGCGCCGACATCATGGCGGCGCTGTACTTCGAAGTAATGAACGTAGACCCGCAAAATCCGGATAAGCCCGACCGCGACCGTTTCGTCTTGTCCAAGGGTCACGCGGCTCCGGCTCTCTACGCCGCACTGGCCGAGGCCGGCTACTTTTCCAAAGAAGAACTCGTTAGCCTTCGCAGGATAAACGGGCGACTCCAGGGTCATCCTTCGATGACAAAATCAGAGGGCGTGGACATGTCCACCGGCTCCCTCGGACAGGGCTTTTCCGCCGCCGTCGGCATGGCGATAGCCGCAAGGATGGACGGAGGCGCAAAGCGCGTCTACACACTGCTCGGCGACGGAGAGCTTCAGGAGGGCATGGTTTGGGAAGCCGCCATGGCGGCCGCTCACTACGGCCTCGACAATCTCTGCGCAGTCGTCGACCACAACGGCCTTCAGATAGACGGCAGGAACGACGACGTTATGAGGGTGAGGCCCATAGCAAGGAAGTTTGACGCCTTCGGGTGGAATGTTATAGAAACGGACGGCCACGACATGAAAGCGATAATCGCCGCGTTTGCCGATGCAAAGAGCGTCAAAAACCTCGGAAGGCCGACTGTCATAATCGCGGAAACCGTCAAGGGCAAGGGGGTTTCCTTTATGGAAAATCAGGCGGGCTGGCACGGCAAGGCTCCGAATGAGGAGCAGGCGGCGCAGGCTATGAAAGAGTTGGGAGGTGAGCTGTAATGGCAGACAAGATTGCGACGAGAGCGAGCTACGGTAAGGCGCTTATCGAGCTGGGCGCGGAAAACCCGAACATAGTCGTATTGGACGCCGACCTTTCCGGCTCCACCCAGACTAAAAAATTCGCGGACGCCTTTCCGGAGCGCTTCTTTAACGCCGGAATAGCCGAGTGCAATATGATGGGCATGGCGGCGGGGCTCGCCGTTGCCGGGAAAACCGTCTTTGCCAGCACTTTTGCGATGTTTGCCGCGGGCAGGGCCTATGAGATCATAAGAAATTCCATAGGCTACACCGGGGCTAACGTAAAGATCTGCGCAACCCACGCCGGGCTCACCGTCGGCGAGGACGGAGCGAGCCACCAGTGCGTTGAAGACATAGCTCTGATGCGCGTAATTCCCGGAATGACCGTCATCAATCCCGCAGACGATGTCTCGGCAAGAAAGCTGATTAAAGCCGCGGCCGCATTCCGCGGCCCCTGCTACATAAGGCTCGGTAGAGCCGCCGTGCCTGTGCTCTACGACGAGGACAGGGATATTGAAATCGGCAAGGCTCTTAAGCTGCGCGAGGGCAGGGACGCCGCCATACTGGCCACGGGCATCATGGTAAGCGAGGCTCTTAAGGCCGCCGAAATGCTGGCCGCCGAGGGCATAGAGGTGAAGGTCTTCGACATCCACACCATAAAGCCCATAGACGAAGCTGCGATAATCGAGGCCGCAGGAACCGGCGCGATAGTGAGCGCAGAGGAACACAGCGTGCTGGGCGGCATGGGTTCGGCGGTAGCCGAGCTGCTTGCAAGGAAGGCCCCGTGCAAGATGCGCATGATAGGCGTCCGGGATAGCTTCGGCGAATCGGGAAAACCCGCCGAACTGCTTGAAAAATATCATCTGACGGCCCGCGACATAGCGGAGGCGGTCAGAGAGCTGAAAGTGTAATATAGCCGAGAAATAACTAATAAACCGCTGTAGCAGTTGAAAACAAATGCTTACAGCGGTTTTGCCTTGTGCTGAACGAGTCCGTTAAGTTTGGCGCTTTTTGTCACTCTGATAGCTTGATTATATGTAAAAATATGGTATAATATAACATATTTTTACTGAATTGGTGTTTTGAAAAATTGATAAGTAAATAAATAACAAATAATGTTTGACAACACTGTGTCGTTATGATATAGTTTCAACACCGAAAGTGAGTCTTGCGTAAGCGCCATATATTTTGGTAAGAGCTATGTGTTAGCTCCGCTCGCAAGCAATCGGTATTGAAACAGGCTTAGGCCTGTTTTCTTTTTATGGAGATTTTATGGAAAAACTTTATGTAGACGAATCAGGATCTATGACTTATAAATATCGTAACCATCATAATTTCTTTGTTGTTTGCATTATCAGAGCTATCAAGCCGGACATAATAAAGAAAAACTACAAGCGCTTTGTTTCCAAAAATTTTGAAAAGCTAAAGTCGTTAGATAACGATAAAAAAATGTTTCTTAACGGTAAGTTTAAAGAATTAAAGGGAAACATGTTTACGCCGCAGCTTAAGCGTGAGTTTGCGGATTACATATGTCGAAACAGCAGTTTGGAGATTTTTTACATATTAATAGACAACACTAAAGTTGACGAAAGCTTGTATAGTAATACGGCGCGTGCCTTTAACTATGTCCTTAAACTTGCTTTAATAAATTTTATTAACTGCAAGCTGATTGCCAATGATGCCTTGCTGATTCAGTTAGATGAAAGAAATGAAAGGCCGGATTCCGTCAGGTTTTTAGAGGATTACCTCAATACTGAACTTCAACTTACGGGATTGATCTCGGGTGACGTCAAAATAAAATACTTCGACTCCTGTAATAATCAAATAGTCCAAATTGCAGATGTGTTTT
>DAONZO010000090.1:0-4748 GCA_035406945.1 Bacillota bacterium
GTAGGCCGCGTGGCCGCCTTCGTGAAGCACGGAGAAGATATTGCTGAACATATCGTCTTCGTGAAAATGCGTGGTTATGCGGTTGTCGCCCAAATTGAAGCTCGTCGTGAAGGGATGTTCCACCTCTCCGAGTATGAGGCGATCCATGTCGAGACCCATGCTCTTCATAATCTTGAGCGACATCTCGCGCTGAGTCGGAATGTCGTAGATCTGCCGGGTGAAGGAATCGTCGGGCCGCGGACACTTGCCTACGGCTTCTATCAGCGGTACGAGGTCCGTGCGCAGCTTGGCGAAGAAGACATCGAGGCTGTCCATGCCAAGGCCTTCTTCGTACATGTCGAGCAGGGCGTTGTAGGGAGCGAGCTCGGGCTTGATGTAGCCCGCCAGCCTGCGCTGAAATTCAACTATCTTTTCGAGGTAGGGCTGAAATGTCGGAAAGTCCGAGTTCTGTTTCGCGTCGCGCCACACATCTGCGGCCTTGCTTGTGAGTTCCTGAAAAGCGATGAACTCTTCCATGGGAATCTTGGAAATCTCATCGCAGGAACGCTTTATAATCTCGACCATGCGCCTTTCTTCCGCGTCAAGCTCGTCTTTTCTTGCATCGAGTTCGTCCACCAGCTCAAAGAGCTCCGGGTCGGTCGACAGCTTGTACGCCAGCTCGGAAAGATAGCCTACGGTGCGGGCTCTGCCGTCCGCGGAGGCCTTGGGGGCGACGGTTTCGGCATCGTAGTTCAGAACGCCCATGGCGTGGCCCAAAGCGGCCTGCTTAAACTGATGTTCTCGAAGCGCGGTCATCGCGTCTTTAATGTTTTCGTATTTCATTTTTCACCTGCGTGCCGAAGCCCGTGGGGGTGCCTCGCACTTTCCTTTCCGTTAAAATTCCGCAAACCATAAATACCGATTTTTCTTAAATGCCACTACTGTTCACCATTATATCAAATTTATCAAGAAGTTAATATGCAAGTTTGACTCATATCGTCAACCTAAGCGTGTTTCTCTGTGCGAGGTGATGCAAAAAATCGATTCTCTTGTCTTCAACTATATATTTTTTCTTTTCATCGTGTTATCATTACCTTACGTTTTTAAACGGCTGCGCCACATCTTTTGTAAAGCGCCCGGCATGCGTCGACCGATCGCGCGTGTCCGCGGCGCGTAAAAGCGGCGCGGGCCAAGCTGTAAAGTTGATAACTTTTGCAAAGGAGCTGAAAACATGAAGAAGAAGTTTGGCGACCGCAAAGACGGCGCCCTGCTGCGGGATCTTGATTCAATGCATTTCATAATGCCGATCATCTATCCCAACCGCTGCGACAACGAGGCCTTTATAAGCGAAAAGATAGACCTCACCAACATCAATGCCTACCTGGCAGAAAAGAACAGCGCAAACCCCGACTACAAATACAATCTCTTTCAGGTGATAGTCACCGCGATGCTCAAGACCCTTACCCTGCGCCCCAGGATGAACCGCTTCATAGCCAACAGCAACATGTACCAGCGCCATGAAGTATCCGCCGCCTTCGTAATAAAGAAAGATTTTTCCGACAACGGAGAAGAGGGCCTCGCGTTTATACATTCCTCTCTGAGCGACAATATCGATACAATTCACGAGGAGATTCGCCGTCAGGTCACCGGCAACAGGGACGGCGGCACGGACGCGAGTACGGAGAGCATGGACCTGTTCAATCGCATGCCTCGTTTTTTGGGCAAAGCCATAGTTAATTTTATGCGATTTTTGGACAGGCACGGCTGGGTGCCCCAGTCCATAATAGATACCGACCCCTACTATTCGTCGGTCGTCCTTACCAATCTTGGCTCGATAAAGCTGCACTCCGGTTACCATCACCTTACGAACTGGGGGACCAATTCCATATTTGTCTCCATAGGTGAGATTAAAAAGAGGCCTTTTGCCGACGATGACGGAAACGTGGAAATGAGAGACAGCCTTGATCTGGGTCTTACCATAGACGAAAGAATAGCCGACGGATATTACTACTCGAAGACCATACGGCTTCTTAAAAAGCTGTTCGATCAGCCTCAGCTGCTGGAACGCCCCTTGGGGGAAGAGGTGGAATACTGATGTCGTTCATAGATTACAGCAATGTGAGCGCAAAGACGCCGTGGAAAGACTACTCGGGTGTAATACCCCTGCATCTCGACTATTTTGAGGGCTCGATGTTCGAAGCCGTCGAAAATATATCCAAGAAACACCCCATGAACGCCGCGTTTTCGTTTATGGGTTCGACAACCGGCTACAGGCGCATGGTGGAGCAGATAAGGCTGTGCGCAAAATCGCTCAGGACCATAGGCGTAAGGGCGGGCGACAAGGTCACCATAGCTCTCCCCAACTGTCCCCAGGCCATATTCGCTTTCTACGCGGTAAATCTGGTGGGGGCGGTCGCCTGCATGATACACCCGCTTTCCGCCGAGAAAGAGATAGAATTTTACCTCAATGACTCGGACAGCTACACCGCCATCACCCTCGACCAGTTCTACCACAAGTTTGAGAGGATAAGGCAGAACACGAATATAAGCAACATCATAATTGCGAGCATAAAGGACGAACTTTCCAGGCCCATAAAGGCGGGCTACATGCTGACCGAGGGCCGAAAGATAGAAAAGATTCCGGCGGACGCTCCGGTAATCAAATGGAAGGACTTCATACGGCTCGGACGCTATTGTTCCTACAATTATCAGGTTGAGCGCGGCAAAGACGACCCTGCGGTAATACTCTACTCGGGAGGCACCACCGGACATTCCAAGGGGATAATACTCACAAACGGAAACTTCAACGCCTTGAGCAGCCAAGTACGGGCAAGCAACCCCATGTTCAACGTCGGGGACAAAATGCTCGCCGCCATGCCGCTGTTTCACGGTTTCGGCCTGGGCGTATGCATACACTCCATGCTTTCGCAGGGCGGTCACTGCATATTGGTGCCGAGATTTACGCCCAAGTCCTATGGCAAGCTCATAATCAAGAGCAGGTGCAACTTTATTGCCGGGGTGCCGACGCTTTACGAGGCTCTTTTAAGGCTTCCGATTATGGAAAGAAAAGACCTGTCGAGTCTTAAAGGGGTGTTCTCGGGCGGAGACTCGCTCTCCGTGGAACTGAAAAAGAAGCTGGACAAATTTTTATACGAGCACAACGCGAGCATTCAGGTGCGAGAAGGTTACGGCACAACCGAAACCGTCACCGCCTGCTGCCTCACTCCTCCGCACATGTTTAAGGAGGGGAGCATAGGAATACCTTTCCCCGACACCTTCATAAAGATAGTGGAGCCGGACACGGACCGGGAGCTGCCCTACGGAGAAGAGGGCGAAATACTGCTTGCGGGCCCGACCGTAATGCAGGGCTACATGAACCACCCCGAAGAGACGGAAAAGACGCTGAGAAAGCATGCCGACGGTCTTCTCTGGGCCTATACCGGAGACCTGGGCGTCATGGACGAGCAGGGCTTCTTATACTTCCGCGGAAGGGCGAAGCGCATGATAATAAGCTCCGGCTACAATATCTATCCGGGGCAGCTGGAGAACATCATAGACGCTCACGAGCTGGTTCAGATGAGCTGCGTAATAGGCGTACCCGACACTTATAAGATGCAGAAGGTAAAGGCTTTTGTCGTTCTGAAGCCCGGTGTTCCGCGCACGGAAGAAAGCAAGAACACCCTTCTTGCCTATTGCAGGCAGCACATAGCGAAATACGCCATGCCCTACGATATAGAGTTTAGAGAAGACATGCCCAAAACCCTCGTGGGCAAGGTGGCGTATCGCAAGCTGGAAGAAGAGGAAGAGGCCGCGGCAAAGGCACGGGAATAATAGAGGAAACGGCGGAGACGCGCTCGGAATAATAGGAGAGGTGACAAAGACAAAATGGAACTCGGTCTGGTTGCCGCCGGCTCCATAGCAAAGCTGTTTATAGCGGTGCTGATAGGGGCTTTGGCCGCGGCGCTGAAATTCATAGACGAAAACGGCACAAAAGCAATAGCGGGCCTGGTGAACAACGTCACCAACCCGCTTAAGCTGCTGAGCAGCTACATGATGGTCTACAGCGCGGTAAAGTTCAAGGGCCTTGTCGTTTCTGCGGGGCTCATGACGCTTGCCACGCTTATAAGCATAGCCGCAGCCGCGATTTTTATACGCAAAAAAGGCGAGTACTGGAGGGTTGAGCGCGTGGCCACGGTGCTTTCGAACTGCGGCTTTATGGGTATTCCGCTCATAAGCGCCCTCTTCGGGAACGAGGCCGTCTTCTACCTTACCGGCTGCCTGATGGTATTCAACATCGCGGCCTGGACCTACGGCATAACCGTAATAAGCGGACGCAGCTCCTTTGCGGATCTTGTAAAGGTACTGTTCTCGCCCATAATACTTTCGATAGTTGCGGGGCTTTGCATATATCTGCTGCGGATTCCCGTTCCGGATCTGGTGCGTTCCGGCATAGAAGCCGTCGGCGACTGCACCTCGCCTCTCGCCATGCTGGTGGCGGGTTCTTCCATAGCAAGAACAAAATTGGGAAAAACTCTTACTCGGCCTTCGATCTGGCTTACGGTATTTTTAAGGCTTTTGCTCTGCCCCATCATATTCGCGCTGATATGCTCCTTCTTAAGCCTGCCCGATCTCGTATTCAAAACGGTGCTGGTGGCCGCAGCATGTCCCGTGGCCGCCATAACCGTAACTCAGGCAATAAGCGAAAACCGCACCCCGGGTCACGCTTCGGCCCTGTTTGCCATAAGCACCCTTTTAAGCATGGTGAGCAT
>DAONZO010000090.1:4758-4970 GCA_035406945.1 Bacillota bacterium
ACCGGTGGTGCTGATGGCTCAGGAGTTTATAGCCGGCCTGTTCTAAGCGATTTCGGCGTCCGAATCCGAGGAATTCTCGTACTGCAGGCGGTACAGCCGGTAGTACGCTCCGCGCTTTGCAAGAAGCTCCTGATGATTTCCTTCCTCGATTATTTCCCCCTTGCTCAGAACTATTATCCTGTCGCAGTTTTGTATGGTGGATAGGCGGTGAG
>DAONZO010000091.1:0-4951 GCA_035406945.1 Bacillota bacterium
GTTAGAGGTATCCGCCGCGGCGGAGAGGTAATTGAAGGCCACGTTCTCGCCTTCAATATAACCTGCTTCCGCGAGCCCGACCTTAAAGCCCTCGCTTGCGTTGAGCAGTGCGTCAAACTCTCCGAACTGCATGATGCCGATCTTTATCAGCTCCTTTTCCCCTTCGTCCGGCTTTGCTCCGCCGGCGTCCCTGCTTCCGCACGCCGCAAGCGACATGAGGAGAAGAACTGCTAACAGTGTGCTTATGACTTTCTTGCCATTCATTTTTTATACCTCCAATATAATTATTTAATGAATTTGCAGCAAATAAAAACGTCCACCTGTCTTCAGATTCGGTGGACGTCATCGGCTTCGTAATACGCAAATATGCGCTATTTGCGTGAAATGCAACAACGAACCACCGTGCCGTAATAGTAATAATAGTAAGCGCCGAAATACATATCCGTGGCTCGTCTCATTGTTGCACTTTCTCCTTTCACAATAATTTAGACTGATTCTAAATGCAAAAAAACGAATTGTCAAGGGCTTTTTATGTATAAAGCTAAATTGTTAACATATGCGCAGGCAATGGCGGGAGAATTTCAGGAGGCTGACTATCAGAAGTTCAATATGTCGCTCGGAAAATACATGGATAGCTTGGAGCCGGCGATGTGTATCAAATAAAAATTAAAAGGCCCGCAAGGCTTAACATTACAGCTTTGCGGGCCTCTTTTGCGTTTGGAGAACACACTATGTTATAGAATGAGCCTTGCCTGTCTGGTCTTGGCCTCCGTGAACGGGTGGTAGCGCAGGGCCACGTCTATGAGCAGGGATTTGTTCAGCACGGTTTTGAAGTGACTGAAAGTCCTGAAGCTTTCAAGACCGTGATAGCTGCCCATGCCGCTGTTGCCGACGCCGCCGAAGGGCGTGCGGCTGGAGGTGATGTGGAGCAGGCAGTCGTTGATGCATCCGCCGCCGAAAGAGATCTCGTTCATAAGTTTTTCGGCTTGAGCCGTATTCCTTGTGTGGTAATAAAATGCCAGAGGCTTCGGCTCTTTTTTGATTTCGCGGACAAGTTCGTCCAAATCGTCGTACTCGACTACGGGCAGAATTGGCCCGAAGATTTCCTCGGACATCACCGGAGCGTCGCGCCGCGGATTGACGACGACGGTCGGTTCAATCTGCAGGGTATCGGGATTGCCTTTGCCTCCCGTGGCGAGCTGCTCGCCTTCAAGGAGATTCATGAGGCGGTCGAAGTGCTTCCTGTTGACTATGCGCGGATAGTCGCTGAGGTAATGTTCCTCGGACTGAAATGTTCCTTCAAAATTCTTTACAATCTCGGCGAGGAATTGATTCATTACGCTCTTGTGAACAAAAACGTGGTTGGGCGCGATGCAGGTTTGGCCGGCATTCGTAAGCTTTCCGAAGGTCAGGCGCTTCGCGGTCTTGGCGATATCGGCGCTTTCGTCCACTATGACCGGAGATCTTCCGCCGAGCTCCAAGGTGACGGGCGTAAGATGCTTGGCCGCCTTTTCCATAACCAGGCGGCCTACGGTCGGGTTGCCCGTAAAGAAAGTATAGTCGAAGGGAAGGTCGAGCAGGGATTCGTTTTCCGCTCTGCCACCTTCTATGACGGTGCATACCCCTTCGGGAAGGCTGTCGCTAATCAGCGCCGCTATTGCGGACGAAGTCTCGGGGCTGTAGGCCGAGGGCTTCAGCAGGCAGACATTTCCGGCGGCTATGGCTCCTATCAAGGGGCTGAGGGTCAGCAGCAGGGGGTAGTTCCACGGCGACATTATGAGGCAGACGCCGTAGGGTTCGGGAAGGACGCGGACGGAAGACGGCATCTGCGCCACGGCGGGAAGCACTTTTTTCGGCCTCATCCACGAGCGCAGGTGTTTTTTAGCATGCCTCAACTCTCCGTACACGAGGCTGAGTTCGGTGATAAACGCTTCGTGCGGACTCTTGTTCAAGTCTTTTTTCAGCGCACGAAGCAGAGCCTCCTCGTGCTTTTTAATGCCGGCTTCAAGCGCGCTCAGCATGCGCATTTTGTCTCCGTAGGCACGGGTCGCGTTGCTTGCGAAAAAGCTCTTTGCTTGTTCAAAAGCCTGTAGGATTTCTTCGTGCTTCATGGCGGTCTCCTCTAACGCTTTGCTTTTTTGGAATATTTCAACTGATAGATAAGGCGCATGAGAATTGATTCCCCCAAGGGGATGGGTTTAAGTCCGGACAGCTCCGCGATATTGGCGGCTCTTGCGTTCTTTTCCAAGACGGCACGCACATTTTTAGCGTCTGCTTCGTCTTTGCCGAAGCAGACGGCTACCTGCCTTTGCGGGTCGAAAACGACATTTGCGGAGCCTCGCTTTCCGCTGACGCTGATTCCGCAGATCTGCGCGAAATCGTCCAAATAGGGTTTAAGTGTACGATTCAGCCAGGGCAGAACTTCGGTATCCTCGGATACCGAGATGCCTTCTTTCGCGGTCTTTTGCAAAGAGAGCGCAAAGCTTTTCTCTTTGTCGCTGTCGCTTGCTATATTCGGGCGCTGCGAAGCCTGCCTTCCTATGCGTTCCGCGTAGATATCCGCGCAGCAGGATTCCAGGTCTTCGGCAAGGCGTAAGCAATCTTCGGGCGTTTCCGCCAGAATGAAGGCGCCGTGCCTGCCCATCAGAACCGTCTTAGTGTCGCTTCTTGCAAGGGTTTTGCCCATGCCTTCGTGCAATTCCTTGCTGCCGGGCAGGGCGTAGTTGCTGCGGGGTATTCGCGAAGTTCCAAGAGCAGCGCGCCACTTTTCGGGAACGTCTATATCGCTGCCTAAAAGGGTGAGCGCGGAGGCATAAATCTGGTGCGTATGCGCCACGATCTTAATTTCCGGAAAACGCCTGTAAGCCAGAGCGTGCATGGGAGACTCGGAAGAGGGCTTGCCGTTGTCTTCCGTCAGAACCTTGCCGTCGGCGGTCGATACGGCTACGAGCTCGTTCGGCTCCATTCCCTCGTAGGCCTTGCCCGAAGGGGTAACGACGAAGCTTTTCTGGTCAAGACGGCCGCTGAAGTTGCCCCATGTGCGGACGACCAGGCCGGTTTTGAGAAAGTCCTGCGCCAAAGCCACGACGGTTTTTCGGATTTCCGATTCCTGAATCTGTGTCATAGCGTACCTACTTTGCGAGCGGAACCACGTGTTCGAAGACGCGGTCGAAGGCGTCCAGAGCCCGGTCTATCTTTTCTTCGTCGTAGGCCGCGCTGGTGTAAAGCCTGCTTCCGGCGAGGGTTACAAGACCTTCCGCCATATACGCCGCGCCCATGTGTTCCATTTCGGCCTTTCGCCTGGACGTTTCGTTAAGGACGGTCGGAATGGTCCAGGGCTTGCTCCAGTCGACGCTGAAGTGCATGGTGCCTACGGTCTCCAGGTGGCAGATAGAGCCCTGGTTGAAGGCGACGAAGGGGAGATCGTGCTTCTGAATCAGCTCTTTCAGCCCCGCGGTCATGCGGTCGCCCATGGCGTTGGCTCTTTCGCAGGCCTTTGTCTCGTGAATGCGCTTGAGAGTGTAATATCCGGCAACGGCGGATATGGGCGTTGCCGCCATGGTGCCGCCGACCAGAGCCTTTTTAACCTTGTCGCCGGTCTGTATGCCGGCCGCCAGGTATTTGCGGAATTCTTCCTTGCCGCCGACGCCGCCCGCTCCGGGGTAGCCTCCGGCTATGACCTTTCCGAAGACGGTCAGGTCGGGTTCCACTCCCATGATGCTCTGCGCCCCGTGGGGCGAAAGTCTGAACGCGGTAACGACTTCGTCGAAAATCAGGAGGGCGCCGTACTTTTTGCAGAGCGCGGCAGCGCCTTTTACAAATTCTATGCTGATGGGGCGGGTGCCGCTCTCGGGGCCGACGGGCTCGATCATGACGGCCGCCGTTCCTCCCTGCAGCCTGTTGCGCTTTAGCTTGCTTTCGAGAGAATTGAGGTCGCCCGGGAAAAACTCGTCTATGCCTCTGAAAATGAAGTGGGGAATGCCGTGAGCCTGAGTGAACTTGCTTCCCGGAACGCGTATGCCATAGGCGTGCTGGTCGCTCCAGCCGTGGTAGGCGCCGCCCATTTTCAGAATATGCTTGTGTCTGGTTGCCAGTCTCGCGATGCGGATCGCCACCATGCATCCTTCCGTGCCCGAGTTGAGCATGCGCAGCCAGAACACCGACGGAATAAGCTCGGTGACGAGCTGTGCGAGGCGGTATTCGTATTCGTGGAAAAGGCCGGTGGAAGGGCCGCAGGTATTCAGCAGCTCTATCACCTTTTCGCGCACTTCGGGGGGATTTGAGCCCAGCACGGTCGGGCCGCCGGCCTGGAGAAAGTCAAAATAACGGTTGCCGTCGAGGTCTTCGAGATAGGCTCCTTCCGCCTTTGTGAAGACGATGGGGAAGGGGTGATTGAAGGCCAGGTTGTGCTGCACGCCTCCGGGAATATATTTCTTGGCTTCCTGCACCATCTCGTAGCTTTTGACGCACTTTTTCCCGAAATACTCTTCCTCGTACGCGGCGAGGGCGTCGGGGGAGACGGAATAAATGGGCTTTTTAATCAGCTCGTCCAATTCTTCCGTTTGTTTTTTAATTGTTGCGGCACTTAAGTCTATCATGGCAGGCTCCTTTAAATTCCATATGATTCTGAATTGCATATCATGCATTGAGTAGTGACTCAATGTAAATTTACCACGATTGCGGGCGGAAAGCAAGTCAAAATATTTTTAAATATGCAAGAAAGGCTTTTGTTTTTTATGTTTAATTGTGGTAGTATGAGGCATGGGGAGTTGAGTCTTCACTCAACGCGGGTTTGCGCCGCGATACGGCGGAGCGCAGACAGTATGAAAATGTGAAGCATCGAAGCGTCCATAGCCTTGAAGGATAAGGGATTGAAGCGTCAACATGTTTAAATGACGGGACAATAAAGCGGCAAAAGAATTTTAGCAATCGAACGAGGATTAAGATGAAC
>DAONZO010000092.1:0-4888 GCA_035406945.1 Bacillota bacterium
GGACATGGCGACCCAGTCCGCCCGAATAGGCTTTGTGCAGCAGTCCGCGGAGAATCAAATCGTTACGGATAAGGTTTGGCACGAGCTCGCCTTCGGCCTCGAAAGTCTCGGAATGAAGACCGAGCAGATTCGCGCCAGGGTAGCCGAGGTGGCATCCTTCTTCGGCATACAGAACTGGTTTTACAAGGATGTAAAGGAGCTTTCGGGTGGCCAGAAACAGCTTCTAAATCTGGCTTCGATAATGGCCATGCATCCTTCCGTCTTAATTCTGGATGAACCCACCGGTCAGTTGGACCCAATCGCGGCATCGGAGTTTCTATCGACCATAGGAAAGATAAACAGAGAGCTCGGAACGACGGTGATAATCGTCGAACACAGGCTCGAGGAAGTGTTCCCCTTTACCGACCGCGTCGTCGTGATGGATAGCGGAAAGATAATCGCGGACGGCAGCGTTCAGGATGTGGGGGCGGAGCTGAAGAAAAACGCTAACCCGATGTTCCTTGCGATGCCTGCTCCCATGAGGATTTGGGCCGCGACGGAGGATGAGGATGCCTGTCCCCTGAGCGTGCGCGACGGCAGGGAATGGCTCGAACGCTTCAGCCGGGAGCGCGGTCTTGGCAGCATACCCGAGGAGAGAGTCGCAGCCTGCGGAGAAGAGAAGATACTCTCGATGAGCGAGCTCTGGTTCAAATACGAAAAGGACGGACACGACGTGCTACGCGGATTGTCGCTCGAAGTTTTCAGAGGAGAATTCCTTGCGATTTTAGGTGGAAACGGCACGGGCAAGACCACGGCGCTCTCCGTGATTGCAGGGCTCCGCAAGGCTTACAGGGGAGACTTGGAGCTGAACGGAACTGTCGCCATGCTTCCTCAGAACCCTCAAACCTTATTCGTTAAGAAAACCGTCAGGGAAGATCTCTTCGAGATTTTCAAAGGCACCAAAATCGCCACCGATGTTCAGAAGGCCAATGTTGACGGGGTAGTGCAGCTGTGCAAGCTAGAGGAGCTTTTAGAGCGCCATCCCTACGATCTTTCGGGAGGCGAGCAGCAGAGACTGGCTCTGGCGAAGGTTCTTCTTTTGGTTCCCGAGATTCTGCTCCTGGATGAGCCCACGAAGGGGCTCGATGCCGAGTTTAAGCAGACCTTGGCGGCGATCATTAGGAATCTGCAGAGGCGCGGGGTTACCGTTATAATGGTCAGTCACGATGTTGAATTTTGCGCGGAGCATGCGGACCGCTGCGCGCTGTTCTTCGACGGAAGCATAGTGACGGAAGGGCGCCCGCGCCGCTTCTTTTCGGGCAACAGCTTCTATACGAGCTCCGCAAACAGAATGGCAAGAAAGCTTCTTCCCGAGGCGGTCACGGCAACGGATGTAATCTCCGCCTGCGGCGGCAGAATCCCCGAAAATCCCGAGATGCCCGATATACGAGAACTCGTGGTCGAGGAAGAGGGTGCCGATGCTAAAGCTGCGAAGCTTCCAATCTGGCGCAAAATCATAGCGGCAATCGCCGCCGCGGTGGCGGCATTCGGCCTGGTGAGGGCCGTCGGAGTGACTGATCTTACGACGCTAATCAATTCGGGAGGGATTACGAGCCTCTCGGGAGACTATATAAAGATATACGCAGTTCTTATCTCGGCTCTGCTCGTCTTGGCACTGGCTACAGCGAGAAAGTCCAAGAAGCCTGAGTTTGTAATACAGGTACCCAAAGAGAAGCGAAAACTTTCCATGCGGACTATGGTCGCTGCCGGGCTTATAGTGCTTTTGGTGCCTCTCACTATATTCTTTGGGCATTATTATTTAGCCGACAGAAAATACTATTTTATCTCTTTGGCAGTTCTGTTTGAAACGATGATTCCATTCGCTCTGGTTTTCGAAGGTCGAAAGCCTAAGGCGAGGGAGCTCGTCGTAATAGCTGTCCTCTGTGCAATAGGCATGGCGGGCCGCGCGGCCTTCTTTATGCTGCCGAACTTTAAGCCGGTTATGGCGATAGTGATAGTGGCAGGCGTTGCCCTCGGAGGCGAGTCGGGCTTTCTCGTGGGAGCTATGACCATGCTTGCATCGAATGTCATGTTCGGGCAGGGTCCCTGGACACCCTATCAGATGTTTTCCATGGGGCTGATAGGCTTTTTGGCTGGTGTCTTCTTCCGCAAGGGACTGCTGAGGCGAACGAGGGCATCGCTCTGCGTCTTCGGCGCAATCTGCGCGGTGGTCGTCTACGGGGGGCTCATGAACCCGGCCGCCGCCCTGATGTGGGCTGGCAAGCTGAACAAGCAAATCCTAATAACCTACTATATTACGGGTTTTCCCGTCGACTGCGTACATGCGGCTGCGACGGCGCTTACCTTGTGGTTTGCGGGGATTCCAATGTTGGAAAAGCTGGAGCGCATAAAATTGAAGTACGGCCTGGTGGAGTGAGATGCTTGCTCGCTTGACGCAGACTACCCGATTTAAATTTTAATGTTATAATCATATTGTCAGATCGGTGCGATGCGCCATGTTTCAGTAATAAAGAAAGGAAGAGAATATGAGAAAAGATTTTGGGGCGAAACCATGGATATATCCCCAGGTGGTATTCATAATCGGAACCTATAACGAGGACGGAACGCCCAACGCAATGAACGCGGCATGGGGCGGAGTGGGGGATACGGAACAGATATTCATGTGCATCAGTTCTACTCACAAAACCACCGAGAATATACTGCGCGCGAAGGAATTTACCGTGAGCCTGGGAACCTTAGACCAGATGGTGGCCTGCGATTATGTCGGACTGGTTTCGGGCAATGATGATCCGGAAAAGATGGCAAGGACGGGTTGGCATTTCAGCAAGGCCAGTCAGGTAAATGCGCCGGTGATAGATGAACTTCCCATGACTTTTGAGTGCAAGCTTATATCCTACAATGCTCATTACGGTTATCTCTTCGGAGAAATCCTGAACCTGAGTGTTGACAAACGCATCCTGGCGGGCGACAAAATCGACGTGGACAAACTCAGACCGATTAGCTTCGATGGAGCGAACGGAGAATACAGAGTCTTGGGAGAGAAGGTTGGAGATGCATTCTCGGTAGGCCTTAAACTCAAGGAATAGTCGGCTCGGAAATCGAAAAACGGTGGATTCGGAGCTTACAAACAGCAGATCCGAAATCTTGGAGACAGATGGAAGAAAATTTTAAATATTCAATCAGGGAGCTCCGCGCGCAGGTGGACGGAGAGGAATACCTTCGCGAGTGCGTCGACATACCCCGTTTTTTGGAGTGTTGCATGGCCTGCCCCGGCTACGGAGGACGTTGGTCTTGCCCGCCTTTCGAGCAAGATGTTTCGGAGATCTGGAAGGGCGTTAAAAAGGTGGTTTTATACGCACGGCTGTTGCTGCCGGACTTTGCGGGGCAGAGCATGAAGGCCGCCTCGCGGACCCTCGCCGCGGAGAAGAAACCCTATGCGGAGTTTTTGCTGCGCGAGGAGGCTCAAAATCCCGGTTCGTCGGCCTTGCTTGCCGGTTCCTGCAGCATCTGCGAGGAGTGCGAGCGAGCTTTCGGACGGCCCTGCAGATTCCCCGAGCGCATGCGTCCTTCCCTTGAGGCTTGCGGCGGAAATATAGAGAAAAGCGCTTCGAAGTATTTAGGGTATCCGCTGCTCTGGGCCGCCGGCGACAAAGCCCCCGAGCATCTGATGCTCGTCGGAGCGCTGCTGTTGAAGTGAAGCCGTGGTCGATGCCGCTCGGAGCGCTGCTGCCGAAGTGAGGCGCGATTGAGCGCACAGAGAATTTTCAGCATCGAGTTATAGATGTTAATACATTTGAAAGGGGAGCCGAATAAATCTTCGGCTCCTCTTTATCGATTGCCTCTTGCGGCAGTCGCTGCTGTTCGAAGCAGTCTTTTTAGATTTAATCCTCCTGCTTCTTCATTATTTTCTTGCGAGCGAGGAATATCAGCACGATTGCCGACAGAATTATCAGAGCCAACCACAGCTGATATCCGCTGCTTTCCTGCTTAGCCTCGGCTTTAGTCACAGCTTCGACTTTGGCATCTAGAGCCTCCTTGCTCATTATTTCTAACTTACCGAAGGCGGAGCTGGATGTCGAAACGATTTCCACCTCGTATTCGCCCATGGGAAGGGTCTCGAGGAACTCCGGCTTAAAGATGACTATCGTCGATCCTTCCCTTAAGTCGTAGTTGGATCCGTCGACCATTTCACCGTCAATCGCAACGTGCGAGAACTCATTTAGATCGGCTTCCGACTTAAAGATGGCGGATTCCTCCGAACCCTTTGCCCAGCCCGCAGGCTGCTCAGTTACATTGGTCTTCGTCCTTTCGGGTGCCAGCTTCGGAAGAGTCTTGCACTCCACAATCCAGACTCCGCATCTACCGCAGCGCTTGCCTTCGGTTCTCCCTTCAAGCGTTGTGGTGGGCCTCATGGCGTGGATGATTACTTCCTTATGCGGGGTGGTCGAAATCGGCTCAGGTAGCTTTTGAGTTTTTCCGCATATACTACAACTGATGGACTCGGTATATCCGGGTACCGAACAAGTAGGTTCTTTGCCGGGTTTGGTAACCCAATTGTGCTCTTCGCTCTTCGGAATATACTCAACTCTTCCTCTACGCCCGCATGTTTGGCATTCCCATTGTTCCGCGCCATCCGCAACACAAGTTGGAGCATAAAGCGAAACCAGCTGCCAGTCGTGAGGTTCTATAGGCAGATCTCTTATTCTTTCCACGCCGCATACCGTGCAGGAGTCCTGAGCTCTTCCTCGCGTCGTACAAGTCGAGGGCTCTAAAATATTATCGTCACCCCAGTTGTGATGCCCTATGGCTGGCTTAAATGTTCCCCCTTCTATAAGTGCATTGCATACGCTGCAGCGGACGACTCCGATATAGGAATCTTCCATGCAGC
>DAONZO010000093.1:0-4864 GCA_035406945.1 Bacillota bacterium
CGCTCAAGGGCTATAAAGGCGTAGGTCCTGCCGCCCACAACGCCGGTGACGACGCTCTCGGGTTCGGGCCCCTTCTTGCCGGAACGATTGTCCTTCTCGATATTTTTATTGGAACAATTGAAATATTCGGGAAGCTTTTCCGCTGTGATTCCCTCAAAAGCGCTGCCGCTGTCGTATTTCAAAAGCAGGCCGTTGTCCGTCGCTTCGTATATGGAGAAGGAGCGGCTGCCGAAGATATAATCCTTATCGGCTTCCAAACCGTCCCACATAGCGGTATTGAACCAGACAACTTTTTTATCAAGACTGCGATTGCCGCTGGGAGAATTTTTGTCCTCATATTCATTGTCTAAGTGGGGCCAATCGGAACGGCTGTCGCCCTCGGTGGCGGTTAGAATGTAGGTCTTTCCGGCTATAACGGTTGCGGCTATTCCGTCCGGCATCCTTATGCCGTAAATGCCGCTGTAATTCTGAATCTCGATACTATCGTTCTTCTGCAGATCTACCTCGCTGCTGCCGTAATCCTGGAATCCCAGCGGATAGACGCCGGTGAAATTCTTTTCGGCGATATCCAACACGGCAACAGCGTTGGCTTCCTGCAAAGATATATATGCTTTGCCGCCGGAAACGGCTATGTATTCCGGCTCAAAGTCTGTGGAGGGCTGAGTGTTTTTCTGTATTAGAGCTCCGGCGGTGGTCAGAACGGCTCTCTGATTGTCAAATTTATCAAAATACACGATTTTGGCGGTCATGGTATTATCGGCGGCTATGGTCACTATGCTGACCGAGCCCTTGGGGTCTTCTCCGAGATCGCCGTTTCTGGGCTCTCCCTCGTCGGCTGTGAGTATGGTATCATCGTCCGCGAACACCACCATATCGGGCTGAACCCCGACAGCGGCTGTGCCGAGCAATGTCAAAGAACCGTCGTCTTGGCATTCGAACAGAGGCACGATGCCTTTTTCTTTATAACTCTGCGCCTGGATTGCCACAGCCAGCTTGCTGCCGTCGGGAGAAACGGCCACGGAGGTCATGTCGCCATAAGCGAAGCCCGTAATCATTTCCTCAATATCGTATTCCGTGCCGTCCAGATTCACGACCGTTTCGCCGCTTAAGTCTCCGTTAAGGTTTATTGCAATCAGTCTTTTTTTGTAAGCGCTGACAGCGTAGGCGTAGCCGTTAACAGAGTTGTACTGCACTATTTCCAGACTTCCGCCGTCCTCGTTCATGGCGCCGGAGTTGTAGCGTGCCACAAGCTCCATTTTCAGGGAAGCGTCTTCGTCGTAATATCCTGTTACGCGAGTGTTCCCGGCTACAACCGCTGTGTAGACTTGCTCGGGAGGCTCCGCATTGTGAACGCCGCCCCTTTCGCCCGCGCTGTTGCGGGGGGCGTAGGCGTCCAGATAATCGTCATCCAAAACGCAGGAAGCCTTTTCCCAGAAAATAGTTTGGAAATCCGCGTCCGTGTCGGTGTCCGCATATTCCTTACGGCGCAAGGACTTCTGTTTTGAAACCTTTGTAGCGCCATTTTCATCCGCGGTCACGGAGTCGATTACTGTATCGCCGTTTTTCAGCTGAATGGTATACTTTTTATTGCTGATTTCCCAGTTGCAGGTCTGGTCTGCAGCGGGCAGGTCGTAGGTCAAAAATTCGTCGCTCGTATCTTCGGCCTTTCCTACAATAAGGTAAGAGCCGTTGGCGGGGATTTCTCCCGTCAAAGCCAGCGTCTTTTTGCCGTAGACCAAAGTGTAGCCTGTCAGGCTGACAGCTGCATCACCGGGGTTGTACAACTCAACAAAGCTGTTAGCAATGGGGGTTTCTCCTTTCCCTCCGCCGCCGTAAACCTGGTTGATTATCGGCGTCCCGCCCGCCGCGGAGGCGACGGGTATAATGGAAAGCGCAAGAGTAAACACCAACAGAAAGCTAACTAATCGTTTCATTCGCATTATTTCTCCTTCCATTTTATAGGCCACGCAAGCCTATTTAAGCATACGTACTTATGCTAAGAATATAGTTGCAATGTAAATTCTACAAGCTGCCGCATGTAAAGCCTTCGCAAATCCCGTGCTGCGCTCATGCTGTCTCAATCCTGCGTTCTTAGCGAATACGATGCCCGGCTCATGTAAATAATTCTGTTTGCATTGTGGAAGCAATTTATGTATAATGAAATAAAAGTAAATTATGTAATAGATATGCAATTGAGGAGAAAAGAATTGTTTGCGGTAATAGTGGAATACAAATGCCGAAATAGAGCCGAGCGAGACGCCTTTGTCGCCGACCTGACCGGCGAAGAGATGGCCGAGCATTTCAGAAGCTGCAGCGGCTGTCTTCAATACGATTACTATGTTCCGTGCACAAGCGATACCGGGCTTATGCTGTATTCAAAATGGGAGACGGAGGAAGACCACCGGCGCCACACCCTAACGCAGAGATTTCGTTTTCTTAAAGTCCTAAAGGAGATGCGCAACGCGCAGAGCAAGGTTACGAGGGTTCAGATAGGAGAGGCTTAAATCCCAAGACGGCACGAACAACAGCGCTTCGGCCGCATAAAAGCGGCGAAAGCTCTTTTCTTTGCGTTTTTATCCGAAAATGTGTTAGAATTGTTTTATGAACAACTTAAGCAAGAACACAATCTATGCCCTTAGCGGACGCAAAGTAGACATGATAATAACCGAAAGCTGCAAGCGCTCCGCTGTATGCCTGCCCCTGGTGGAGGGCAAAAACGGCTACGAACTCCTATTTGAACTGCGCACCAAGGATCTGCGCACCAATCCGGGCGACATCTGCTTTCCGGGGGGAAGAATTCAAGAAGGGGAAAGCCCGCAGGAAGCGGCTCTGCGAGAAATCTGCGAGGAGCTGAATCTGGAGAGCTCTTCCGTCGAAACGGTCTGTCCTTTGGACCTGTTTTGTAATTCAGCCATAGCCATATACCCCTTTCTCGTAAAACTCGAAAAATTCCCGCCTTCATTCAACAGAGACGAGGTCGCGGATATCTTCACCGTGCCGCTGGCCTGGTTTCTTAACAACAAGCCCGCGCGGCACGACCTCGAGCTCCTGCATCAGCGCAGCGACAGCTTTCCCTATCATCTGATAAACGGCGGAGAAAACTATCGCTTCCGCTACAGGGCGGACAACGAGCTCTTCTACATATACGGCAAGCGCGTAATCTGGGGCCTGACGGCCAGACTCATATGGTCCTTCGTGAATATTCTCAAAAACGAAAGCCCGAACAAGACTTAAAGCCTTGTTCGGGCCTTTAATATCATATCCTTTCCTGCAACATTCTACATGAGTTCCAAGAGAAAGGCCAGCTGCGACAGCATGCCGCCTCGCATGCATTCCTCATCCACATCCAGGCGTTCGTCGTGCAGCAGGGCGGGGGCTTCGTCACCGGGACGGCTGCTGCCCAGATTGTAATAGACAGAGGGGCAATACTCGGAAAAGAAAGCGAAGTCGTCGGCGCCGAGGGTGGGCCGGGACCTGTATATGACATTTTCTTCACCCAAAACCTTTATGCAGGCATCCCTGAGCGTTTCCGCCATTACCGTGTCGTTTATGAGCGCCGGATACTCCTGTTTGACTTTAATATCAATGCCCGCTCCGTAGGCCGCGGCGGTATTCTCGCAAATTCTCCTCACCTTTTCCGCAATATCCATGCACAGTTCTACCGATGTTCCGCGTATGGTGCCGGAGAAAAGCGTTTCGGCCGGTATTATATTGCCTTTCGTGCCGCTCGTAAAATGTCCGACCGTCACCAGGCCCGCGTCAAAAGGATCCATGAGCCGCGAAACCACGGACTGAATCTGCATCACCATTGCGCAGGCCGGAATGAGAGGGTCGAGTCCGCGGTGGGGATAGGCTCCGTGAGCCGACTTCCCTATAAGCCTGACCTCGAGCGAAGCGCAGGCCGCGTTCATGGGCCCCGGCATTATCTCGCAAACCCCCGCCGGAATGTTCGGGGCTATGTGAAGGGCGAGCATGTGTTCGACCTTCGGGTTTTCCATAAAGCCGGCCTTTATCATGCGCTCGGCTCCGCCTATGGTCTCCTCCGAGGGCTGAAAGAAGAGCTTTACGCCCACCGGAAGCTCGCCCATGGCTTTGAGAACCTTGGCGGTTCCAAGCAGTATGGCCGTATGGACGTCGTGACCGCAGGCGTGCATGACGCCGGGCACGCACGATTTGAATTCACATTCGGTGAGCTCGTTTATAGGCAGAGCGTCCATGTCGGCGCGCACCCCGAAGGCGCGGCACGGGTCTTTTCCCGGTATATATCCCACCACGCCGTAGCCGGCAACATTGTCGTAATGCTGTATTCCGAGCCCCTCGAGCGTTTCCGAAACGAGGGCCGAAGTCATTATCTCCTTCTCTCCGAGCTCGGGGTTCATGTGTATCTTTCTTCGAATGGAGACTGTCTCTTCAAAGACCGCGTCCACCATTTCCTTCAGCTTAATTATATCGTATTCCATTTTTCCCTCCCGGAAGACACAAGAAAACCCTACCGCTTTGATAATAAACCGACGGCAGGGTTTTTACAAGTGAGCTTATTGTCGTTTATCGCGGAAATTACTTATCCGGAACTTCCTCGGAAGCCTCTTGCTGAGTAAAGGCCGGCTGAGACCACCCGTCTCCTTCGTCGGACGCCTTGTCCGCAAGGCTTTCCTTCGGGGGAACGGGATTCTTTTTCGCGTGCTTTTTAGCAGCCTTTGCGGCAAGCCTGTCGGCCTTTGCGCGCAGTCTGGCCTCGTGACGCTGCTGCCACTTGATGTTGCCGGCTCTCATGCGCCTTATGGGATGTATGGCCCAGACAATGAGTATTACGGCGAGCCAGAACAGGATGTGCAGCACATTTTCGCTGCCCCAGACCACAAAG
>DAONZO010000094.1:0-4774 GCA_035406945.1 Bacillota bacterium
AGCGAGCGATCATCGATGCCCAGGCCGCCTTTGCCTACGGGCAGGTCTATGTCGTCGTACACGAGCAGCAGCCTTTCCGAAGGAAGCCGGTAGTAGTTCATAAGTTCGAACAGCGCGTCTCCGCTCCTGTTCATAAAGGTCTGCGGCTTAACCAAAAGCAGAGGCTCGCCGCCCGCGCGCCCCTCACCTATAAGCGACTTAAACCTGATCTTTTTAATGCTTATGCCGCATCTTTGCGACAATATGTCCATGGTTATAAAGCCCATGTTATGTCTTGTCGCTTCGTATGCCCTTCCGGGATTTCCAAGTCCGCAGACGATGTACATGCTAAGTTCCGATAAGCGGACTTATCGGCTCGTTGGAGAATATGCGATTTATGGTTTCGGCAAACATGGGCGCAACCGAAAGCACCTTTATCTTATCTATGCGCTTCTCCTCGGGAATTGGCAGGGTGTTGAGCAGAATCATTTCCTTTATGGAGGAGTTCTTTATCCTCTCAACCGCCGGGCCGGACAGCACGCCGTGCGTTGCGCAGGCGTAGACCGAGGCGGCTCCCATGTCCGTAAGGGCGTTGGCCGCGTTTGTAATGGTACCGGCCGTGTCTATCATGTCGTCCACCATAATGCAGTTTTTGCCCTTAATGTCGCCTATTATGTTCATGACCTCGGAGACGTTGGGGCGAGGACGGCGCTTGTCTATTATGGCTATGGGGGCGTCGAAGTAATGCGCAAACTTGCGAGCCCTGGTAACGGAGCCGTTGTCCGGGGATACTACAACGAGATTGTCCACGGGATTTTCGAGAAAGTGGTATGCGAGTATGGGCATCCCCAAAAGGTGATCCACGGGAATATTGAAGTAGCCCTGTATCTGTGCGGCATGAAGATCCATGGTGATTACCCTGTCTATGCCTATGGTGGTGAGTATGTCCGCCACAAGCTTGGCCGTAATGGGTTCGCGCGGGTGCGCCTGGCGATCCTGACGGGCGTATCCGTAGTAAGGTATCACGGCATTGATTCTGGCTGCGGAGGAGCGCTTCATGGCGTCCACCATTACGCACAGCTCCATAAGGTTATCGTTGACGGGGTGGCAGGTGGGCTGAATTATGTAACAGTCGTAACCCCTTACGGTCTCGCCTAAGGCCGCAAAGACCTCTCCGTCCGAAAACTGCTTAACAATTGCCTTGGCGATCGGCCTGCCCAGGATTTCGGCTATTTCCTTCGCAAGCTCCGGATGCGCATTTCCGGCAAAAAGCTTATAGTCCGCATAGATTCCCTTGTTCATACCCTTTCACTTTCTTCCTTTCCCGAGACGGTTAATTTAAATGCTTATATTGAAAATAACGTATTGAACTATTTTGCGGCGTCTTTACGCAGTATCAGCTCTCCGACTTTGTAAATGTCGCCCGCGCCCATGGTTATTACGAGGTCGCCCGGCTCCGCCCTGCTCAGCACAAGTTCGGCCATGTCGTCGAAATCCGGTACAAAGAGCACTTCCTTTCCCGGATGCTGCTTTTTAATCTCTTCCGCAAGCTTCTCGGAAGACAGCTTGTATATGTTGTTCTCTCTGGCCGCGTATATTTCGGCAAGCACTATGATGTCGGCATGCTCAAAAGCATCCGCGAAACGGTCGAAAAGCGCAAGCGTCCTCGTATAGGTATGGGGCTGGAAGAGGCACCATATCTTCGAGTGAGGCATCTTTGCGGCCGCCGAAAGAGTCGCGCTTATCTCCGTCGGATGATGGGCGTAGTCGTCTATTATCGATGCGCCGGCGGAGATCGTCCCTATTATGTCGAAACGCCTCTGAGTGCCCGTAAAGGCTTCGAGGGTATTCCTTATTATATCAAAATTCACGCCGAGGTCCATGCAGGTTGCCGCCGCCGCAAGGCTGTCGGACACGTTGTGCTCTCCGGGAACCGCAAGCTGAATATTCCCAAGCAGCTCGCCTCTTTTGTAGAGGTCGAAGGAAGGCCTGCCGTGACCGTTGAATTTAATGTTCTTTGCGTAAAAGTCGCTGGACTCGCTGAAGCCGAAGCTGAGCACGCGGCATTCCAGTTTCTCGGTTATGGACTTTACGAAGGGATTCGCGTCGTAGGCCACCACGAGCCCGTCCTTGGGCACAAAGCTCGCAAAGCTGGCGAAAGACCTCGTTATGTGTTCTATGTCCTTAAAATAGTCCAGATGATCCGAGTCTATGTTGAGTATTATTTCAATACGCGGACGCAGACACAGAAAGCTGTCCATGTACTCGCAGGCCTCGGTGACGAAATAATCCCCGCTTCCTATGCTTACATTGCCGCCGAATTTGGTAAGTACGCCCCCCACAAGTATGGTAGGAGAAAGCCCGGCATTTTCGAGTATCAGCGAAACCATGGAAGTGGTGGTCGTCTTGCCGTGAGTGCCGGAAACCGCTATGGATACCCCGTAGCCGTCCATTATGGCGCCAAGGGCCTCGGCTCTCGAAACCACAGGTATTCCGCGCCTTTCGGCCTCTCTTATCTCCGGATTTTCGGCGCTGACCGCATTTGAGTAGACCACAAGATCCGCATCGCCTAAATTCTCCGCGAAATGTTCGGTATAGATTTTTATCCCCTCGGCTTCGAGCTGCTCCGTAACCGCGCCCGGCTTTATGTCCGTACCGCTGACCTTAAAGCCTCTGCTTTTGAGTATTTTTGCCACGGCCGAAAGGCCTATGCCTCCTATGCCGAGGCAGTGTATATGTTTGTAGTCATCAAGATTCAGCTTCATGCTCTCCGCTCCGCTCTTTCAATTCTTCTTTTTACCGTTTCGGGGCCCATTATCTGCTGAACCGTCCAAAGGTCCGGAGAATTTGCCCTTCCGGTTACGGCCACCCTTATTAGCCCGCTCACATGACCCACATGCCCCTTATAGCTGTCCGGGTTTTTCTTGAAATCCCTGGGCTTTGCCGCGTAACCCAGCGAGACGCCCAGATTGCGGAGTTTTTCGAACCAGACCGCATTATCGTCCGCGGGATCGTAGTTTTTGCCGTAGGAGGCCAGTATAATCGCCCTGTCCTCGGCGGAAACCTCCGCCGGAAAGTCGTCCTCGTACTCGAAGCGCTCTTCGAAAAAGTATTTGATAAAATCGAAGATCTGCTCGGCGTATACGAGGTCTTTTCTGGGCTTTTCGCCGCCGCGGTCTATGTCGAAGACCTTAAGAAGCATGTCCTTATTGGCCCTCATCAGGGCCGCGTTTTCCTCGTTATGCTCCTCAGCCCACTCGAGCATAAAATCGTATATCTCGTCCGCGCTTTTCTTTGAGAGTACCTCGCGAGAGACATCGTTCAGCTTGTCGATGTCGAAAAGCGTACCGGAATCGCTCATCGTAGCGGTGCTGAAAGCAAATTCATTGTAATCGGCAAAGGGGTTTGCGATGCGCCACTCCTCGTAGTTGGAGTTGAGTATGGTCATGAGGTATTCCCTTACAGCCTCCGGAAAGTAGCCGAGCTCTTTATAGTAGCCCAGCGAAAGCTCCGGGTCTTTGCGCTTGGAGAGTTTCCTCCTCTGCCCGCTTTCCTCGTCTATTTTCATCAGCATCGTATTGTGGCAGTAGACGGGAAGCCCCCACCCCAGGGCCTCGAAAAGCTGAACGTGTATAGGCAGGGACGCCATCCATTCCTCGCCTCTTACCACGTGGGTGGTACGCATAAGATGGTCGTCCACTACGTGGGCAAAGTGATAGGTGGGAAGCCCGCCCTTTTTAAGAATTACGACATCCTGAGTATTTATGGGCATGGAAATCTCGCCCCTTATGGCGTCTTTAACCGTAAAATACTCACCGCAATCCGGCGGAGCCTTAAAACGGACGACATATTCCTCGCCCGCGGCTATGCGGCGTTCTATTTCATCAATGTCGAGATCTCGGCACCTTGCGTAGCTTCCGTATATTCCGGGGTTGATTTTGGCCGCTTCCTGAGCGGCTCTTATCTCGGCTATTTCTTCTTCCGTCAGAAAACAGGGATAGGCCTTGCCCTCGGAAATCAATTTTTTTACATGGCACTTATATATTTCTTCTCTCTCGCTCTGATGATACGGACCGTAGCAGCCCTTTTCACCATCGGCGCAGACGCCTTCGTCGAAGTGTATCCCGAAGTATTCGAGCGTGGAGATCAGCGCCGGAACGGCCCCTTCCACTTCTCTCTTCTCGTCCGTGTCCTCCACTCTCAGAAAACATATGCCACCGCTCTGATGAGCCAGACGCTCGTCGATAAGCGCTCCGTAAAGATTGCCTAAGTGAATGAAACCGGTAGGGCTGGGGCCCAGCCTCGTTACCAGGGCTCCTTCGGGCAGATTGCGTTCGGGGTATATCTTCTCGTAGTCTTCGGGCGTCTTGTCTATTTCGGGGAAAAGCAGCTCCGACAGCTTGGGATAATTCATTATAATCGCTCCTTAAAGTCTTTTACGCACATACGCATTATATTGTACCAAAAATGCGGACACACTTAAAGAAAAAAATCAAATTAATATTAAAATTATTCTTGCAAAAGGAAAATACATTGTGTATAATTGTGCCTGTTCCGACTAAACACAAATGCGGTGCCTTGGTCAAGGGGTCAAGACGTCAGCCTCTCACGCTGGAATCAGGGGTTCGATTCCCCTAGGCACTACCATAGCATAAAACCCCGCTCTCGCGGGGTTTTGCATTGTCGGGGGAATTCTATACCCTACATGGTAACGGAAGCTGTTTCGGCATAATTCTGTTTAAGAAATTCTTCCAGCGCTTCCGGCGTCAGGGGCCTTGAGAAATAGTAGCCCTGT
>DAONZO010000095.1:0-4611 GCA_035406945.1 Bacillota bacterium
TCGCTTCCGCCTACTCCGGGATAGCGGAAGTACCAGTACTTGCCGTTTCTGTCTTCGTGCTCTACTTCTATGTCCGAAAGCGCGCTTCCGCAGACCGGACACCAGTTTATGAGGCGGCTGCCTCTGTAAACAAGCCCTCTTTCGTAGAGGCTTATAAAGTGCTCTTTTACGGCGTTGCTGCAGCCTTCGTCCATGGTGAAGCGCTCGCGCTTCCAGTCGCAGGAACCTCCTAACTTTCTGATCTGAAGGTTAATGCGGTTCCCGTACAGTTCCTTCCACTCCCACGCGCGCTTCAAAAATGCCTCACGGCCTATGTCTTCCTTGCTCTGACCGGTCTCTTCCTTCAGCTTCTCTATTACCTTGACTTCCGTTGCTATCGAGGCGTGATCCGTGCCCGGAAGCCAAAGCGCGCAAAAGCCCTGCATGCGCTTGTAGCGAGTAAGAACGTCCTGAAGCGAGAGGTCGAGAGCGTGACCCATATGCAGCTGCCCGGTAATGTTGGGCGGAGGCATAAGTATGGTGAAGGGCTTTTTGCCGTGGTCTATATGCGCGTCAAAGGCCCCGTTTTCTTCCCACGCCTTATAAGTTCTGTCTTCGAACTCCGCGGGACTATAATTTTTAGGCAAATTCCTGTTCATATTAGCGATACCTCGGCTACTTTCCGGCAAGCAGCATTACTATATAGAAGAGTGAGCCTCCAAACATTACGGCCGCCATTACTATGGCTAAAATCCTGGCTGAGGCTCTGCGTCTTTTTTCCGCGTTTTTCATCTAATTACCTTTCCTCACTATCTCTACGTCTATGCGCTGCCTCCACTCGGCTTTGCCGCCAAGGCTCACGTTGTAGTCTATGCTGAATCCCTCCCCTGTTTCGGGGGGCTCGCCGTCGCTTATGACTATGTTGTTGGTCAGTATCTCCATTCCTATGGGCCCCTCCAATGTGTGGAGCGACGCGTCGAAGCGTTTTCCTTTTTCGAACTTGAGGGACCTTGGCGGAAGAGAGCCGTCGGTAACCACGCGCTTCATGCGTATCTTCCTGTCCGTGATTATAAAGGACGTGACAACACCCGCCATGCCGGAAAGCTCGCTCTCCGGATAGCGTATCCTCATAAAACTGCCGCGGCGCTGAAGCTTGCCTTCGGTGAAGAACTCCATGGTTTCTTCGCAGTTTTCGCTTACGCCGTCGCTGGTGACGGCGCACCCTTTTATCTTTAACATTATGTCTTCCATTAGTCTTTGATTATAACATTGTATCGCGGAAAAGTGTAGGGTAATCCGATAAAACTTCCTTTACACTATCTTCACATATGTGCTTCCTTTCGAATACCGTAAAGACCGGATTTTCGCAGCCTGCTAAGCGGCTCATCTTTTCCGCTCTTGTTGTTATTGTTGTTTTTTGCAATGCTTTCGGCGTAATGCCGTTTATATTGTTTTTAGTACAATAGTGTTTGTAGTATAATAGTGTTTGTTAAGTTTTTAACAATACTTATTGGGGGTTCTTTTTCCCTTTCAAATACCGTAAAGACCGACGGCCCGCTTCCGGAAAGCTGAGTGTAAAGCCCCCCGGGGAGCGCCCTGTGAGCCTCGAGCACGGCCGCGGTCTGAGGGAACAGACGCAGCGACGAAGCCTGCAGGTGATTGCCGCAAAATGAAAGCTTTTCACCGAGGCTTTCCGCACGTTCAAAGGCCGCTATATCATAGGGTTTTCGGTAGTCTTCGGGTTTGAGTTCTCCGTAGACGGCCGGAGTCGAAACTTCTATATCCGGAGTCGAAAGCGCAAGGGAGCAGTCTACGGCTTTTACCGGGCTCAGTTCGTTTCCCCTGCCCCTTCCTACGGCGGCGCTTATGCCGTTCTGTGAAAGCACGCAAAACGGCACGTCTGAGCCTAATTTGGAACCGGCTTCGCACAGCTCCTCAAGAGAGTTTATGCCCCAGAGGCGGCCGAGCGCCGTAATTACGGCGGCCGCGTCGGCGCTGCCCCCGGCAAGGCCCGCGGCTATGGGTATGCGCTTTTCTATGTCTATGCTTATCCTGAGCCTGCTTTCCTTTCGATACAGGGAATGCATGAGCAGCGCGGCGCGGCAGGCGAGGTTCCCCTCGCCGCTCGGCAGCTTCGGACTGCCCGGCTTGAGGCTTATTTCAATGCTTCCGCAAGCGCTTTCCGCAAATTCCTCAGAACCTTTACGAACACCGGTTCCGGCTTCGGTAGAACCTTTCAAGGCAGCGGCTTTCTCTTCCGCATAGCCGTTCCGGCCGACCGGCTCCTCCACTTCCACCCTTACGGTGTCGAAGAGGTCTATCGCCTGCATAAAGGTTTCGACCTCGTGGTAGCCGTCATCCCTTTTTCCGAGTACATTCAGTATAAAGTTTATCTTGGCATAGGCCTTTACTTCTATGGATTTCATGCTTCTGTTCCAAACGGATTTCCGGCGGATTCTATTTTTCTATGCCGACCGCCTCTCCCAACACTTCACCTATGGGGTCCCGTATCACCAGGTCGGCGGCGCGGTCCATGCCCGTTTCGCCCTTGTTTATTACTATCAGTTTGTCGCCCCTGAAATAGCGTACAAAGCCCGCCGCGGGGTAAACCGCGAGCGAGGTGCCGCCTATGATTAAAACGTCGGCGGCGGAAATATCCTCTATGCTGCTGTTTATGTAGTCTTCGTCGAGCATTTCGCCGTAGAGCACGACCTCCGGCTTAATCGTACCGCCGCACTCGCAGCGGGGAACGCCGCGCTCGCAGTTGGCTTCGTCCATTACGTATTCCAGGCCGTAGGGCCTGCGGCATTTAAGGCAGCGGTTGCGGCTGACGCTTCCGTGAAGTTCGTGCACTCTGCGGCTTCCGGCCTTCTGATGCAGGCCGTCTATGTTCTGGGTTACAACGGACCTTAAGCGCCCGTCGGCCTCCAGCGCGGCAAGGGCTTTGTGCGCCCTGTTGGGCTTTGCCCATTCCGCGATAATATTCTTCTTATAGTAATCGAAGAAGATTTCCGTGCGGCTGTAAAAGAAGTCCGCCGACAGCATGCGTTCGGGGCTTTCTCCGTATTCGTTTCTGGCCTTGTAAAGACCGGTTTCGGAGCGAAAATCGGGTATCCCGCTCTCCGTGGAAACCCCGGCTCCGCCGAAAAATACCATGCGTTTTCCGGCTGACAAAATTTTTTTAAGTTCTTCGTACATTGTTTCGCTCCTTCCCGCATCAACACCGATAAAATTGCTTTAAAAATTCTTCGTCCATGCAAGCCTGTATTCTTCCGGCTCGGCCGCGAAGACGGACATTTTTTTTACCGGCCTTATGCCCTCGCCGTGGTCGTCCGAGCCTCTGGAAACCAGTAGACCCAGACAGTCCGCAAGCTCCTGCGCGGCCGCTGCCTGAGCCTTGCTGTGAGTAGAGTAATACGCCTCTATGCCGTTCAGGCCTTCCGCCGCAAGAGCCGCGATTACGGCCTTTTGATTGACCTTGTAGCTGCCGGAACTGTCCGACTTATATCCGGGATACTCGATCTGGTAAGGGTGCGCGATAAAGGATATGCCGCCGGCTCCGTTTATGAGTTCTATCGCCCTTACCGCGTCTATCTCCTCAACGTGCATTTCCTTAACCTCCGGCGCGGCCATATACTCTTTGTTCAGAAAGGCCGCGGGCACATCTTCGTAAAGCCCTCGCTCTATCAGAACCTTCGCAAAGGAAAGCTTCCCTACAAAGCCGGACGGAGAAGCGGCTTCCAGCTCTTCTATGCTTATATTTATACCCTTTTTGGCAAACCACGCGCGCAGCTCCTCGTTGCGTTCGACGCGGTTCTCGTTTATCTGTTCAAGGGCTTTTTTAAGCGCAGTATTGGAAATGTCTATCCCGTAGCCCAGTATGTGCATGCGGTATCGCCTAAAGCCCGGAACCCTGCCTTCGGGGTCGGGCATTTGATAAGAGGCGGAAAACTCTATCCCGCTTATGACCTTTATGCCGGCGGCCTTCCCCGCCGAGACGGCCTCTTCGACGCCTTCGGCCCCGTCGTGGTCCGTAAGGGCTATGGTCTCGTAGCCCAAGGCCTTCGCCCGCTCCACGAGCCGGGCGGGACTCTCTGTTCCGTCGCTGTACCAGCTGTGCATATGCAGATCTGTCTTGACTTTCATCGCATATCCTCTTTAATTGGGTTTTTTTTCGCTTTTAACGCTTAGGCTGTTTCAAATTCACTTAATTTTAGCACTTATCCATAGCAAACAGCTTAGATGTCAGCGTTGCGGCTTTGTTGCCGCATCAATCTCTTGCTGATTTATTTTTATCGCTTCGCCGGTTTCGAACAGGTACAGGCAGCACTCGGACACGGGGCTTCCCGTAATTTCCTCGAGCGCCTTCTTGTACAGGGAGAGCTGAGGAATATAGGCTTCCTTAAAGGCCCTTATCGCGGCCGCGGAGCCCGATACCCGGCTGTTCTTGTAATCCACCAGCACCCAGTTTCCATTCTCCTTAAAGCAACAGTCTATCGTACCCTGCACAAGTATCTCCCGGCCTTCGTATTCCGTTTTAAGGGTAAAGGGAGCCTCTTTCATTATCTCTTTTGCGGCGCAGGCTCTGCGCCCCGTTTCGGATCTGAAAAATCCTGCTATCTTTTGCGGGTC
>DAONZO010000096.1:0-4589 GCA_035406945.1 Bacillota bacterium
TGACAGCTTCTTTCTCCTTGCCCACCACCTTGAGCGCGTTGACAAGGCCCGCAAGGGTCACTATTGCCGTGCCGTGCTGATCGTCGTGGAACACCGGTATGTCGCAGAGCTGCTTCAGCTTTTCCTCGATCTCAAAACAGCGCGGAGCCGCTATGTCCTCTAAATTTATGCCGCCGAAAGAAGCCGATATCAGATGTACCGTCCTTACGAATTCGTCCGTGTCCTTTGTCTTTATGCAAAGCGGAAATGCGTCCACGTCGCCGAAGGTCTTAAAGAGCACGCATTTGCCCTCCATTACCGGCATGGCGGCCTCCGGGCCTATGTCGCCCAGCCCCAGCACGGCGGAGCCGTCGGTTATGACGGCGCACAGATTGTGCCGCCTTGTAAGCTCGTAGCTTTTTGAGACATCCTTTTGTATTTCAAGACAGGGTCGCGCAACCCCGGGCGTGTAAGCGAGCGACAGCTCCGTCATACCTGTTACGGGAACCGTGGCGTTTACCTCTATCTTGCCCTTCCACTCTTTGTGCAGGCGCAGCGATTCTTCGGCGTAGTTCATTTTTTCACCTCGTTTTTGCAGATAAGTACAAGGATAAATATAATACAGTTTAAGCAAAAATGCAAAGAAATCCAAGCTTATTGCTTTGACACAAATACGCGAACGCTATTGATTTGACCATTTATAACCTGTATAATCTTTATTGTAGGCGGCAGTCAAGAAGGTTTCGTTCCTGCCCGTCGTGGACGTATTTATGTTCCAATGCTCCGACGCCGCAGAGAGCATAAGAGGAATAACGTCATCCAAAGACGGCGCCTGGACCGCGAAACAGTCCGGCACTCATAATTAAAATGTAAGGAGGAAATATGCCAAAATTTGTATCAATCGAAGATGCCGTAAAATTGATTCCTAACGGAGCAAGCATCATGGTCGGCGGATTTATGGGCTGCGGTAACGCGCACGCCTTTATAGACGCTCTTTCCAAAAGCGGGGTAAAGGACCTTACCCTCATGTGCAACGATGCCTCTATGGCAAACGGTCCGGACGGCGGAGATTTCTACGGCGTAGCAAAGCTTGTACATAACAAGCAGATTAAAACGCTCATAGCGACTCATGTGGGACTTAATCCGGAGGTCGCCCAGCAGTCCATGATAGACAAGACTTTAGAAGTCTTTCTTATACCCCAGGGTTCCTTTGCCGAAATGATACGCGCTCACGGCGCGGGCCTCGGCGGAGTCCTTACTCCAACAGGAGTTGAAACCATAATCGAAGACAGCCCGTACTGCCTCGGAAAACAGAACATAGACGGACGGGATTATCTTTTGATGAAGCCGCTTAAGGCCGATTTTGCCATAATTGCCGGAGCAAAGATAGACAAGGCCGGCAACGTATGGTACAAGGGCGATACCAGCAATTTCAACATCGTCATGGCAACCGCCGCCGATACCGTAATTGCCGAAGCGGAAGAGATTGTCGAAATAGGCGTCATAGCTCCCGAAGATGTCCGTACTTCCGGTGTATTTGTGGATTATGTCGTAGAAGGAGGAAAGTACGTATGATGGATAAAAATGAAATTAAGGCCTTTATTGCCAAGCGTGTAGCCAAAGAATTAAAGGACGGCGACGTTGTAAACCTCGGAATAGGCTTGCCCACCCTTGTGCCGCAGTTTCTTCCGGAAGGCGTGAAAGTTACGCTCCAGGCCGAGAACGGCATAATAGGCGCGGGATTGGTCACGGACGAAAATCGCGCCCCCCGCCATGTGGTGGATGCCGGCGGCCAGCCCGCGGCGGTAGCCCCGGGCGGAAGCTTTATCGACTCGGCGACTTCCTTCGGACTCATACGCGGAGGCCATGTCGACGCCACCATACTCGGCGGCCTCGAGGTGGATGCCGAGGGTTCGCTTGCCAACTGGATAATACCCGGAAAGAGAATGCCGGGAATGGGAGGGGCGATGGACCTTCTCGTAGGAGCAAAGAACGTGATCGTCGCCATGGAGCATACGGCAAGGGGGAATCCTAAAATCCTCGAAAAGTGCCGTCTGCCCTACACCGCCGTGCACTGCGTAACCAAAATCATAACCGAGATGTGCGTCCTTGAAGTGCATCCGGAAGGCCTTGTGATGACCGAATACAATCCGGCATTTACCGTCGAAGACATTCAGGCCGCCACGGAGGCAAAGCTCATAATCAGTCCTCAGCTCAAACCCATGTGCTAGCGCTAAAAAGAGTACGTGGACAGCTGCCGGAATACAAAAGTTAAAACGCTGCGATCCTTTTGGGTCGCAGCGTTTTTATCGTAAAAGCGGTCTTTCCTAAAGCAATATTTGCACTTTGGCTCACACTTTTCTGCAATTACGTGCGACATTTCTTTTTTGCTTGCAGAGCAAGGCTTTTGTTTGTATAATGAGGTACTAGACAGATTTTTATGTTTATGCGGTATTTTAAATAAGGAGAGGTCGTCCATATGTCATTTTTCAGCAAAAAGTTTTTTGAGCCCGAGCAGGAAGCTCCTCAGCAGGCCGAAAAGGCTGACCTTTTCGAGGTTCAGACGGAGCCCGAAGAAAAGCCTGTCGCTCCTCCGGAACCGGTTAAGCCTAAGCACGAAAATCTAACCGTCATAGGGGTGGGAACGGTTTTTGAAGGAAATATTTCCACGACGGACGAGTTGGAGATAAACGGCACCATGAAGGGCGATATAAAATCCAGCACCAACGTCAGAATAAGCGGAACCGGCCTCTACTACGGAGACGCTTCCATGGCCAATATAAACGTAGACGGTCGCGCGGAGGGCAATCTCAAATGCGAAGGACATACGGTGGTTACAAATACCGGAGCCATAAAGGGAAGCATAGTAAGCGCGCGTCTTACCACGGCGGAAGGTGCTCTTATCGAAGCCAGCATGAATCTGAACAACAGGCGCAAGCCCGCAAAGCCCGTGCCGGAGACTCCCGTGGAGAGAGATCCGCATGAAGAAGCTCTGCCGAAAGAGGAAGAAATCGAAGTTGTATAAAAACAAAATACTTGTAAAGCAGGCCGAAAGCCTGCTTTTTTATTTTTATCATAACAAGCCGACTCTGTCGCAGCTTCGCCTCACGATGCACACGGGGACACGCTCCCGCTAACGGGGGACCACCCCCCTGCAGCGGTGCCTCGTCGCAAGCCCTGCTGCAAGACCTTCCTGCGGTGCAAGCGGTTATCACCGCCCGCACTCGGGGACAGGTCTATGCGCAGGTCTTCTCCTCGTGCTAAACTCTGCCTTCGCTTACGCTCGGCAATCGTTAAGCACCGGCGTCCCCCGATTGTCCCCTTAGTGCATTCGTTCGGCTCGCTGCTTTTTGTCTATGCGGTTGTAAACACATCACCATAAAATCACGTAACGCTTAAGCGCGTACGCAAATCTCCATTACCAACAGGACAGATATTTCTCTGTTGAAAACCGGCGATGGAGCAGCCTTGCGCAAGCGGACAATCACGGGTCTCGGCACTTAGCGATTGGCAAGCCGCAGGCGTAGCCAGAGCTTAGTGCCGCTAGGGAACCGCCACGCAGCGAAAGCGTGCCGCCGATGCAAGCTGCGACGGAGCCGGTTTCAATAAGAAACAAGCATTGGCTCAAATGCTTGTTATTTTCTTTGCGGCCGGGCGATTGTGATTTTCTTGTCATTGAAGTTCGGCGAGATTTATGATATTATTATTGTGTATTGTGTAAACGGATATTTCCGTAAATAAATTTTTAGGAGGAAACACATATGCCTGTTAATCTCAAGGGTCGTTCATTTCTTACGTTAAAGGACTTCACCCCCGATGAAATCCGTTATCTGCTCAATCTGGCAGCGGATCTCAAGAGCAAGAGGAGAGCCGGAATTCGCGGCAATCTGCTCGAGGGGAAAAACATAGTTCTGCTCTTTGAAAAGACCTCTACCCGCACCCGCTGCGCCTTTGAAGTTGCAGCCTACGACGAGGGAGCCCACGTCGTCTTCCTCGACTCCAAGTCCTCTCAGATGGGCAAGAAAGAAACCATGGAAGACACCGCCAAGGTTCTCGGCCGTTTCTTCGACGGAATCGAGTATCGCGGATACGATCAGGAGGTCGTTGAAGGCCTTGCCGCCAACGCCGGCGTTCCCGTATGGAACGGTCTTACCGACGTCGATCACCCGACCCAGGCTCTGGCCGACATACTTACCCTTATGGAGAACACCACGAAGCCGCTCAACGAATGCAAGCTGGTCTTCTGCGGAGACACCAGAAACAACGTCGCCTACTGCCTCATGTACATCTGCGCCAAGCTCGGCATCGATTACGTGGGTTGGGGTCCGGCAGAGCTTGAGCCCGCCGCCGACGTAATGGAATACTGCACCAAGGTCGCGGCCGAAAACGGAGCCACCGTACAGATCGGTTCCGACAAGGCTCTGCTCAAGGGCGCCGACGTCATCTACTCCGACATCTGGGCCTCCATGGGCGAAGAGGACAAGATTCCCGAAAGAGTAAAGCAGCTCACGCCGTTTAAGGTCACCAAGGAAGTTCTGGATGCTACCGAGAATAAGGACTGCATCTTCCTGCACTGCCTGCCCTCTTTCCACGACTTCAACACCACCATG
>DAONZO010000097.1:0-4546 GCA_035406945.1 Bacillota bacterium
CCGGAAGGGTTTTCAGCCGCGACCACCTGCTCGAAAAAGTCTGGGGCCTGGATTATTTCGGAGAAACAAGAACGGTTGACGTCCACATACGCACTCTGCGCCAGAAGTTGGGAGATTGCGGCTCGCTCGTAAAAACCGTAAGAGGTGTAGGTTACAGCCTGGAGGCGCCGGAGAGATGACAAAACGAATTTTCCGCTCAACGCTTTTTGTTGCGGTCGTTGTGCTCATCGCCTGTTTTGTGACAATACTGGGCGTGCTCTACGGGCATTTTCACGATATTGCGGAGAACCAGCTTAAGGACCAGGCACGCATAATAGCGCGTGCCGTAGAAAACGAGGGGATCGCCTACTTCGAGGATTTTGAATCCATTGCAAATCGCATCACCTGGATATCCGCGGACGGGAAAGTGCTGTACGACAGCCACAGCCCCGCCGAAGAGCTCGAAAACCACGCGGATCGCGAGGAGTTTATAGAAGCATTGGCAAGCGGAGAGGGGAGCAGCCGCAGGTATTCGTCCACTCGTATGGAGTATATGACATACTTTGCGTACCGTCTCTCCGACGGCAGCGTGCTTCGCGTGAGCATTACCCATCAAAGTGTGTATACGCTCACCTTGAACATGCTTAATCCCATTCTTATGATTATTGCCGTAGCCGTAGCGCTTTCGGCCTTTTTAGCCATGCGCCTCGCAAAGCGCATAATAAAGCCGCTGGAGAATCTGAACTTAGATGAGCCTTTGAAAAACGACGCTTACGAGGAACTTGCGCCTCTGCTTACAAGGCTGGAGCATCAGCACCGCCAGCTGAACGCTCATATGGAGGAACTCACGCGTCGCAAGAACGAATTCAATACCATATCCGACGGCATGAACGAAGGCATGGTGCTGCTCGACGGCAAGAACAACGTAATAAGCATAAACAAGAGAGCCCGTCAGTTGTTTAACGCCGGCGAAGACAGCGTGGGCAAGGACTTTCTTACCCTGTGCCGTCGCACCGACATACAGGAGGCCATAGCCTCCGCCGCCGCAGGGGATAAGGCCGAACTTAACGTGGAGCTTGGCGGAAGAGAATATCAGGTTGAGGCAGACCCCGTAATGTCGGGAAGCAAGGTACAGGCCACCGCCCTCATCTTCTTCGACGTCACCGACAAGTCGAGGGCGGAGCAGATGCGCCGCGAGTTTACCGCCAACGTTTCGCACGAGCTCAGAACTCCGCTGCATACCATATCCGGCTCCGCTGAAATAATAAAAGACGGTCTTGTTGAGCCGGAAGACGTTCCGCGCTTTGCGGAGCGCGTATACGACGAGAGCCAGCGCATGATAAGCCTTGTGGAAGATTTGATGCGCATATCCCGCCTCGACGAGGGTGCGGAGGATGTGGAGAGGGTGCCGCTTTCTCTCATGGAGCTTGCCGAGGATGCCGTAAAGCGGCTCAAGCCTTCGGCCGAAGAAAAGAATATCTCCCTGAACATAAGCGGAGATAGCGGGGCGCTTACGGGCGTTAAGCCTCTTTTGTCCGAGCTCGTCTACAACCTGTGCGACAATGCCATAAAGTACAACAGAGAAAACGGCAGGGTGGATATAAACATCAAAGAAGATGAAAAACGTGTTGTTTTAAGCGTTTCCGATACCGGCATAGGCATAGAGCACGAGTCTTTGGACAGGGTCTTTGAGCGTTTTTACAGGGTTGACAAGAGTCACTCGAAAGCCATAGGCGGAACGGGCCTCGGGCTTTCCATAGTCAAGCACGCGGCTCTTTTGCACGGTGCCGGAATAGAGCTTGACAGCGAGCCCGGCAAGGGCACGGAAGTCAGGGTCAGCTTTCCCGTTTAGAAAATCAGAAGGGGTTTTCAATATAGTCTCCCACCGCCGCAAAGCATAAGGCTGTGATTTTGGACGCCCCCGCCTGCTTGAGCACAAGAGAGCAGGCGTCCAAGGTTGAGCCGGTGGTGGAGACGTCGTCAATCAACAGAACATGTTTTCCTTTTACTTCGGACGCCGAGTCGCCTTGCGAAAAGGCGTCCGAAAGGGCGGTGCGGCGTGTTATGCCGTCCGAAAACCTCATGGATGGGCTTAAATTCCTCTTTACGAGGGCCTTTCGCTCCAGTTTGAGGCCAAGCTCCCTGCAGACCGCTTCGGCCAGCAGTTCGGCCTGATTATAGCCTCGCAGGGCCTGTTTATCCGGGTGCATGGGAACGAAGCTGACGATTTGCAGCTCTTCCGGATCGATGCCGCAGCGTTCGCAGCCGAGCAGCGTCCTTTCCGCCATTAAAAGCCCCAGAGCGTCCGCATAGTAGCTCTTAGCCCCCGTCTTAAACCCGTTCATTATAGCTCTCGCCTCCGCTCCGTAGCGGCAGCAGGACCAAAGCTCGTCGAAAGCAAAGCTTTCCGGGCTTTTTTCATATGGGTCTTCGGCTATCCAATCTATGGCGGCGATGCAAACGTCGCATAATGCGTGTACTCTGACGTGAGGCTCTATGGCGTCTCCGCAGGCCATGCAGTAGAGATTGGGCGGATATATGGCGCCCAGCAGGCTATCCGCGGTCCTGCGCAAAAGGCTCTTCAACTCATAATACCCCACAGGGCTTCTAATCTTGCGGCAAGTCCGCTGTTTCGCCTGTCCGTGGAGTCGTTGTCCACCATGGCGCACAGCATGCGGGGTCTTCCCACCAAAACCACGGCGGTGGTGGCCCTCGTTATGGCCGTATAGAGCAGATTCCTGTTTGCGAGCATGGGCGGGAAGCGGCCTATGGGTATTACGGCTATCGGAAACTCGGAACCCTGGCTCTTGTGAACCGTCATGGCAAAGGCGGTTTCAAGCTCTTCTATCGCGGCGTAGTCGTAGACCGCCAGTTTTTCGCCGTCGAAGAGCACGCTTATCCTGCCGTATTCGTTATCGACCTCCCGTATTATCCCCAGTTCCCCGTTGAATATGCCGCTGCCTTCGGCAAGGCTGTTTACGTCGCGCCAGCTCATCATGTAGTTGTTCTTCGTCTGCATCACTCTGTCGCCTTCGCGGTATATGCGCCCGAGGAAGGATTTCTCCTTCTTGTTCGGAGCGGGAGGGTTGAGCGCCGCCTGAAGCATCTTGTTGAGTTCCACAGAGCCTATGGGGCCCTTTCTTGTCGGGGTCAGCACCTGTATATCCGAGAAGGGATCGCAGTCGAAATATCTGGGCAGCCTGTCTTCGCACAGAGCTTTTATCGCAGTGGCAATATCGGCTTCGCTCTGTCTTTCGACCATGAAAAAATCCCCGTCCTTTGTGTTGCAGGAGGGATACTCGCCGCTGTTTATGAGGTGGGCGTTTACGACTATCATGCTGGTGCCGGCCTGTCGGAAGATGTCTTTAAGCCTTACCGCGTGTATGGTTCCGGCGGACAGTATGTCCGACAGCACCCTTCCGGCTCCCACGGGAGGAAGCTGGTCCGCATCGCCTACGAGTATGAGGCGGGTGCCGGGCTTAATCGCCGCAAGCAGTCCGTCCATCAGTAAAACGTCCACCATGGACATTTCGTCTATGATTATGCAGTCGTAGTCGAGGGGGTCTTCGGCGGTCTTCGCGAAGCGCATGCTGTTGCTGTCGGTGCTGAAATAGTACTCGAGCAGGCGGTGTATGGTGGAGGCTTCGTAGTCCGTGGCCTGGCTCATGCGCTTCGCCGCGCGCCCGGTGGGGGCCGCAAGCGCGGTTTTAAGGTCGGCGGCCCGGAATATGCCGAGTATGGTTCTGAGTATGGTAGTCTTTCCGGTACCGGGGCCTCCGGTTATTACGGACACCCCGTTGTTGAGGGAGGAAAGCACGGCGTCCTTTTGCCTTTCGGAAAGGCTTATGCCGCTCTGTTTTTCGCTCGCTTTTATCAGGGTCTCCGCGTCGGCGTTTATGTGAGCAAGGCTGCTTTCGCAAAGCTCCTTCAGTTTGCCCGCGCAGCGCTGTTCTGCCCTGTAATAGACTGAAAGCATAACGATTTCTTCTCCGGCCAAGACCTCGCAAAAGACCTCGCCGTCCATGCTCAGGTCGAAGAGGGCATCCTCCACGGCGTCGCGGCTCTGCTCCAGGCTGCTCGCGACCTCCAAAAGCAGGCGGTCTTTTTGCATGTAGGAATTGCCGGAGCCGGCCATGGAGTTCATGTAGTAAAGTATGGCGCTTTTTATCCTGAAGGGGGAATCTTCCGCAAAGCCCATTTTTCGCGCTATTTCATCAGCTTTCTTAAAGCCTATGCCGTATATTTCGTCTATGAGCCTATAGGGATTTTCTTTCAGCACGGACAGGGCTTCCGCGGCGTAAGCTCCGTAGAGCTTTATCGCCGTGGCGGAGCTTATTCCGTAGCCCGTAAGTTCCATGACGCTTGCCGCGTATTCAGTGTGTTCGGCGTAAGAGGCCGCTATGGACTCTGCGCGGGTCTTTCCTATGCCGCTCACTTCCATAAGCCGCTCGGGCTCGTTTTTCATTATCTCGAGGCTTTCGTCGCCGAAGCGGGCTACTATGGCCGCAGCCGTGGCGGGACCTACTCCTTTTATAATTCCGGACGCCAAAAAAGCCTCCATGCCCTC
>DAONZO010000098.1:0-1047 GCA_035406945.1 Bacillota bacterium
CCTGCTGAGCATGACCCCCTTGGCCTTTCCCGTAGTTCCCGAGGTATAGACTATCTCGCCCAGCTCCATATCCTCCGGTTTCTGGTCGAGGTAGCTGCGGTCGCCGGCGGCAATGCGGGTTCTTCCCTCGTCCATCAGTTCGCGGGCGGAAAGGAAGCGTCCCTCGCAGGCCTGCGCGGGATTGTAGATTATAAAATATTTAATACGGCTCATGTTTTCCGCGTTACGACGGAATTCTTCCTCGAACGCGGCGGTGGTAAAGACCACTTCGGAATCGGAATGGTCTATGACATTCATTATCTCTCCGAAGGGCAGCTCCTTGTCCACCGGAACATAGACATTGTCGGAGCCGAGCACGGTTAGATAAGAGACTATCCAGTCGTAGCAGTTTTCTCCGACCATGGCTATGTGCGTATTGTGAATGCCCAAAGATGTAAGCCCTGTGCCTAAAGCGTTTACTTCTTCCTGAAATTCTTTAAAAGTCTTTGTTCTGTCTTTTCCTCCTTCGGTATACCTGTAAGCTATGGCGTCCGGGTGTTTTGCCACTTGGCGGGCTATTATGTCCTTAAAATCCTCGAACGGTTCTATTATGTGCAAGGGATGTCTTTCGTTATTTGAATATTTCATGATATGCCTCCTTGGCAATAATTATTGCGAGGCCTTGAGTCTGAAGATGAGAACCGACAGCGCAAACATGTCTGCGGCCCCCCCGGGGCTTATATTGCGTTCTATGCAGATACTGTCCAAATTGGACAGTTCCCGTATCATGCAGTCATCGCTCAGGTTCAGCAGCCTTTCGGCTTCGCTTTTAATAAACGCGAGAGCTTCCTCCCCTCCCCTGAACAGGAGATTGGAATCGTCAAGCTCCGCCATTATAGAGCACAGCGCTCTATGTGGAGATGCAAGCTCCATGAGCCCGGCGGCCTTAAAAGCCGCAGGATAGCCGCTGAGCGCTTCCGCAAGCGCACGGCCTCCGCGGTGGGTTCCGTGTATATCACCGGAGGCCTTCTTTGCCTGCGCAAGCGATATTATGCGCAGTCCAAGGTC
>DAONZO010000098.1:1057-4534 GCA_035406945.1 Bacillota bacterium
CTCCGCCACGCAGGGAATACCCTCCGTAAGAGGCAAGAAAGAGGGCAAAGCTGAATATCGCGCCAAGGTGGGTGTTAGCCCCGCCCGTAGCCGCAAACATGGCGGCTTCCGCCTTTTTTCCTTCCTCTATGAGCTCTGAAATGCAGTCGTCTTCGCGTGCACCGATAACAAAGAATCGTTTGAAATGCTCTGACAATACCTCGGCACTGTCAACGAACATCCCAAGATTCATGTCTTTGTGCGCGCCGTTGTTGGCTGAATCCACAAGACCCGGCTTTGGCGTCAGCCTTGCTTCGTACTTAAGGGATTCTGTCGCAAGCTCAGCCACGGCCGGCGACATAAATTCGATTATTAGTTTTTCCGTCACCTCCCTTATCTTTTCGAGCCCGTGCTCTCTGCTTCTGGAGCAGTAGAGCGCAGGCCCTCCGCATACTATGCAGCTTCTCGGGCTCGGCCTCGAAAGCTTGCATCCATTTTCATCTATTACATCGAAGTCGAAAAGCCGTCCGCAGGCTCCGAGCGAAAGCTCCAAGCCCGGCGGCCTGACGCCGTCTTCCAGCAAAACCGCAAGTTTTTTTATGTCCTGCGCCTCGGCGTCGCAGCAGAGCAGAGCATGCGGCCCGCAGGGTCCGTAGCGCAGCTCCTTGTGCAGAAAAGCGAAATCCGCCGCGACCTCGAAAATCTCTACGCCTCTGTTAAAGATAAAATCGATTGCGGGGCTGCTCTTTATGTCGCCGGCTATGTTCATGCCGAGAGAAAGCACGGGCTTATTGAAGCGGGAAAGAAGCTCCGCCTGAAGTCCTGCGCGGATTTCGCGCTCGGACATCATCTCGGCGAGATCTGTTTTTTTTAAAACCGCCCGCATACTAAACGCTCCGCTCCCTCTTTCAGCGATACAGCGTAAGCGCGTCGCGCAGATTCTCTATGACGACATTTTTGACTCCGCTCTTTTTCTCTCCGTCCAGGGACCAGTTTACGGCCTCCCGCATCCTTATCTCCACTCTGGACGCTCTCCGATATATAAACATTGAGTTCTCATCGAACTTGCCCGTGGTGACGCCCAGGGCTATATCGTTGAGCTCTCCAAAATCCTTCGGAGCTCTTACGAACAAAAGCTCAAACTTTCCGTCGTGAAGTTCTTCTTCCGTAACGGGAATGTGCACAAAACCGGCCATGCGCTTGGTATTGCTCACCGCGCCGAACACGAAGTCTCCGGTTATAGTCTCGTCGGGGGTGCTGATGCTTATGTCGTAAGCCTTTATGTTCACCACATCCTTAATCCCTTCCATCATGTAGGCGAAGGAACCGAAGGTGTTTTTAAGATTTTGCGGAGCCGAATAAGAAGCGTCGGTAAAGGCGCCGAAAGATGCCACATAGGTAAAATAGTCCTTGCCGCAGAAGTGTCCGACATCGAGCACAAACGGTCTTTCCGCGCATATGGCCTTCGCTGCGGCAACCGGAGACTTTGTCAGGCCAAGATTGTCGGCAAAATCGTTGGTGCTTCCGGCCGGAACATAGCCCACAGGAAGCCTGGACCCGGACGAAATCAGCCCGTTCACTACTTCGTTCAAAGTGCCGTCGCCGCCGCAGCAGACTATGAGTTCGAAGCCCTCGTCGGCCGCCGTCGCGGCAAGTTCAATCGCGTGACGCCTTTTTTGAGTGACGGCCGTTGTGACGGTCCAGCCGTTTTTACAGAACTCGTTGACCAGATCGAACATAATCGCGCGGGATTTCAAAGTTCCGGAAACGGGATTTATAATGAGCAGAAGCTTTCTCATTTGAACCTCCATAAAATGATTATTAACGATATCATAACAGCGGCAATTTTTCAACGGGGAGCTTGACACTTGCATTTAAGACCGCATTATCTTATACTCAAACGAGATTATTCAATAAGGTATGCGCAGGGGTATTCGCCGATGACATATGCGCAAAGGTGTTAATAAAGCGCTATCGATAACACATATTTAAATGATATTTACCGATAAAGAAAAAAAAGGAATAAACTCTTTTGCCCTGCGCACGACGGCCATAGCCGCCATGCTCTGCGACTTCGTATGGACATATCTTGTCCCGGGGCAAAACTGGGTAATGAAGCTGGAATGGTTCGCCTTTCCGCTCTTTGCCTTTCTGCTTTCCGAGGGATTTCGTCACAGCAGCAACAGGCCTCTTTACGCGACCAGGCTCGTAATATTCGCCTGCCTTTCGGAAATCCCCTACAACCTCATGACCGCAAAGGCCTTATCCTTTCCGCGCAGCCAAAACGTAATGATGACGCTTTGTCTCGGCTTAGCCTGCATGAGCCTTACGCACGCGGCCAGAAAGAAATTCGGAAATGTAATCGTTACGGGAGCAACAGCGGTTCTGAGCACTTTGGGCGCCTCCGCCCTCGCCTCCGGCCTCGGCTTTGAGATGGGGCGCTGCGGCATAGTCATAATAATGATCTTCTACATAGCCTCCGGCCTTAAGTACGCCAAGCTCGCCCAACTCGCCGCCCTCGCCGCATTTACCGCGGCCACCGCTTCCGATCACATAGTCTCTCCGATAATCGGCGAATACAGATACGTTGCGCCCGCGCAGGCCCTGAGCCTTCTGGCCCTCATACTGATATGGCTCTATAACGGCGAACGCGGCCCCAACAACCTGCACCTGAAAAGGATTTTCTACTTTATATACCCGCTGAGCTGCCTCGCGATATACTTTTTGGGGCAAAAATATTAAAAGCTCGGAAAAAGTTCTTTACAAATTCCAATCCCTATGCTAAGATTCTCGTTGTTGACGCGCGGTAATGGCGGAATTGGCAGACGCGTACGGTTGAGGGCCGTATGAGTAAGATCGTGGAGGTTCAAGTCCTCTTTACCGCACCAGGAAAAACACGGCAGGCGATGGTTCATCGCCTGCCGTGTTTTTTACTATGCCGAAGAGAAACTTTATTTTATAACGTTCTCGCAGAAATTGTAGAGTATGGCCGCCACCTCACAGCGGAGCGCGTCGCCGGCGGGGTCCAGGATTCCGTTGCCCTTGCCGTTGATGAGGCCTTCCGCATTTGCCCATGCCATGGCGCTCTTCGCGTAGGAGCTTATTTCGTCCGCATCGCTGAACTTATCAAGATCCGCCGCCTTCGAGACATCGTAGCCCATCAGCCTGGCGTAGTTCATTAGAATTACAGCCATCTGCTCGCGGCTTATCGCATCCTCGGGACCGAAGTTCCCCGAGCCGTATCCGGATACTATCCCCTTCTCCGCCGCCCAGATTGCAGGCTTCTCGTAGTACTTGCCGGCCTCGACATCGCCGAAGGGACATTCGCCCGTAACTTCGGGAGTACCCGCCATATTGTAGAGAATGGTGACTATCATTCCGCGCGTAGTGGTAAGATAAGGGCTGAAACTGTCCTCGCCGGTGCCGTTCATCAGGCCCTTGTTATAGACATACTTCACATACTCGTAGAACCAGTCGCCCGTCCCGACATCGCCGAAG
>DAONZO010000099.1:0-4531 GCA_035406945.1 Bacillota bacterium
GCGTCCATCTCCTGACGCACTATTTCCTCCACCTTGCGCACGGCTCTCTGACCCAGCGGCATAAATCCGTAGACCCCCGAGACGAGCTTTCTTATCATTCCGGCCCGAAGCAGCAATATGTGGCTGGCTATCTCGGCCTCGGAGGGCAGCTCTCTGAGCGTGTAAAGATACATTTTAGATGCGCGCATATATTTCCTCTTTCTATTGCTTTATAGTGACTATCGCGTACGCCGACATGGCGTTTCCGCCTCCCGTTACACCGAGGCCCTCTTCCGTGGTCGCTTTTATGCTCACACCGGACGGGTCAAGGTCCAAAGCGGCGGCTACGGCCTGTCTCATACTTTCGACGTAGGGCGCTATCTTGGGTTTTTCGGCAACAAGTGTAGCATCTGCGCTGAGCAAAGTAAAGCCCGCGGACTTAAGTATTTCGACGCATCCGGAAAGTATGGCGGCTCCGCTTAAGCCCTCGCAGGCAGGGTCGCTGTCCGGAAAGTAGCGGCCTACATCGCCAAGGGCGGCGGCTCCGAGCATCGCGTCGGCTATGGCGTGAGCTATTACATCGGCATCGCTGTGCCCGAGCAGGCCCTTATCGAAGGGTATGCGGACGCAGCCGAGCATGAGCGGACGCCCTTCCGCGAGCCTGTGCACATCGTAGCCCATGCCGCTTCTTATGTTCATTGGGATATCCTCCGACGTGGTGATCTTGATATTTGCGTAATCGCCCTCAACGATGCGGGTTTTTACGCCCAGACGCTCCGTAAGAGAGGCATCGTCCGTGCCCGTAAAAGAGTCCGCGGCCGCCTTCCGGTAAGCGTCCAGAAGCAAAGGAAAGCTGAAACCCTGAGGGGTCTGCACTTCGAAGAGGCCGGAACGATCCAGAGTCTTTTCGGCCGTCCTTATGGTGTTTTTGGGGCGTACCGCCGGCACCGCGGCATCCGCGGCATCCAAAGCGGCACATACCCTCTCTATTACAGCCGCGCTTACGAAGGGCCTCGCCGCATCGTGAACGAGCACCCTGTCCGTGTCTTCGGGCAGGGCGCTTAAGGCGTTCAAAACGGAGCCCTGCCTTTCGGCCGCTCCGCAAACAATGCTGTCCGCGCTAAGTCCGTGGCGCTCGAGCATCTCCCTTACGAAATCCTCGTCGCCGGCGGGCACGCAGACGCAGATATGGCTGAATCTGCCCAGGCCGTAAAATGCGCTTACGCTTCTTGCCAGCACGGGCATTCCGTTGCAGAGCATATACTGCTTGGGCATGGAGCCTTCGCCCATGCGCGTCGAGGCGCCGGCGGCGGCTATTATCACGGCGATGTTCATACTAAAGCCTCGGCCTTGCGAATATCATGCGCCCTCCGGAGGTCTGGAGCACGCTGGTTACGAAGACGTCTATGGTGCTGCCTATGTGCTCGCGGCCGCCCTCTACGACTATCATGGTGCCGTCGTCCAGATAGGCCACGCCCTGGTCCGGCTCTTTTCCCTCTTTTACGAGGAAGAGCTGCATTTCTTCGCCGGGCAGCACCGTGGGTTTTAGTCTGTTGGCAAGTTCGTTGATGTTGAGCACCCCTATGCCCTGAATAGCGGCCACCTTGTTGAGATTGTAGTCGTTGGTCACAACCATTCCGTTCATCTTCTGGGCGAGCTTGAGCAACTTAACATCCACCTCCGGTATTTCGGCTATGGCCTTGTCGGAGGCGGTGTTGTATATCTCTACGCCGTACTCCGTCTGAATACGGTTGAGTATGTCGAGCCCTCTGCGGCCGCGGTTGCGCTTAAGAGAGTCCGCCGAATCGGCAATATGCCTCAGCTCCACAAGCACAAACTCGGGAATCACTATGTCTCCCTCTATAAAACCCGTCTTAAGCACATCGGCTATGCGGCCGTCTATTATGACGCTGGTGTCGAGTATCTTTGGAAGTATGGAGGTGCTGCGCTTGCCTTTCTCCCGGCCGTCTCTGGAAAGCATGAGCGAAGGAGACGGAAGACATACCTTAAGCCTCCTTCCCAGAGCGCGGAAAAGGAACATGCTTCCGGAACCCAGACCCACGTATAGAAACACGGTTATTATTACGTTTATATACGCCGTTTCCAGGGCCTTTATTCCGTTTATGACCTGCGATATCAAAGATGCCGTAAGCAGGCCGGCAAGAAGCCCCATAAGCGATGATGCAAGCTCAACGGGCGGTATGTTGGAGAGCCAGTGTTCCGCTTTTTTTGCGGCGCCTTCCGCTCTGCCCAGGTTCACATTGAAAATGTATAAAAAAAATAGTCCGAAAAATCCGGTGAACATGGCTACAAGCAGAACTTTGCTCGAATTCTCCAATACCATCATGCCGCTCAGTTTGGATTCGTAGATGACGTAGTTGGTCAATCCGTATCCGAAAAGCATGCCGCAGAAGGTGAATACGAAGCGAAATATCTTCTTCAGCATATTATTCTATTGTGTACTCCTTTCGTTGTCATATCTATAAAAAAGCTTTCCGCGGCAAAGCGGAAAGCCCTCCACAAAACAAAACTGCTTATCGTTTACCCGACCGCCTCGTCTATTATGGCGGCCGCTTCGTCGTCCGAAATGCCCCTTACGAGGCTGATTTCACCGACCAGTATCTGGCGTGCATTGCCAAGCAGCTTCTTTTCTCCGGTGGAAAGCTTTTTTACCTTATCCACGCGCATAAGATTGCGGACAACCTCTGCAACCTGCTCCACTTTTCCGGTTTTGAGCTTGTCCATGTTGTCGCGGTTCCTGCGGTTCCAGTTTTCGTCCATTGGGGTAGAATCCGCAGCAAGAGTGTCTAGCATGAGCTTTACGCCTTTATGGTCGGTAATGCCTCTTAAGCCGACCTGTTCTCCCCCTTTTACGGGAACCATAACCTGCATGCGCCCATGCAATATTTTAATTATGTAATAGGCACGATTCTCTCCGAGTATCTGCCTTTCCTCTATGCTCTCGACTATGCCGGCTCCGTGTATAGGATATACGACTTTGTCTCCTACTTCAAACATTCCGACTCTTACCTCCTACGCCTTTTATTATATAGGCGAAAAAGTAATTAGTCAAACGGAAAACGTGATAATATCATAAGCCTATGAGCGTGTCAATGGTTTTTTGTTCTTTTTTATTGTTTTATATGGCATGGAAAACCAAAAGCAGCTTCCTTCCCCCAGTTTGCTTTCGACTCCGTATTCGGCCCCGTGATGCTCAAGAATTTCTCTGGCTATGGAAAGACCCAGCCCCGTACCGCCCGTTGTAACTCTCGCTCCCTGACGGCTGGCCTTCTGATAACGGTTCCATATGTTTTCAAGATCTTCCGCCGCTATCCCTATGCCCTTGTCGCGCACCGCGCAGCGCACCTCTCCGTTGCTCAGAGTAAACTCTATGCTTATATCCCTTACGTCGCCGCTGTAGCGGACGGCATTGGATATGAGATTGGAAAAGACCTGCTGCAGTCTGCGCTCGTCGCCTTCAACCATCACCTTCGAGCCGATGTCGATAAAGCGGAAGCTGAAGTCCGCGTTTTCCTCGAGAACCTTGTAGGTGGCGAGCACATGGGCGGCAGCCTCCTGTATGTCCACATCGGCCATTTCCATCTGTTCGCTTCCGGACTGAATGCGCGACAGCGCCAGTATGTCTCCCACAAGCTCCGAAAGCCTGTCCGTTTCTTCTATTATGACTTCCAAATGCTCGTCGCGGCGCTCTTTATTCTCTCCGGAGATGTCGCGTATGAGTTCGGCGTAGGATTTTATCATGGTGAGCGGAGTGCGCAGGTCGTGCGACACGTTGGCCATGAGGTCCTTTTGAAGTATGTCCGCCCGCTTAAGTTCTCCGGCGGCCTCCGTAAGGGTGTCGGCGAGCTCGTTTATCTCCGTATAGCTTCCGCCCGTAAAGGTCACGTCGTAGCCGCCCCGGCCGAGCAGCTTTGCCTTGCGGCTTATCTCGGCGATGGGAGACGCCACGCGCTTGGAATACCAGAGCGCGGCGACGAGGCCGAACAACAGGGCCCCGAAAGTTACGAGCATGAGCTGTGAGGCCAGTATGCCTATGGCGGAGCCGAGGGGCTTGAGCCTCGTGACCGCAAAAAAGTACACGGCCGGCCTGTACCTGCTTTCCACCAAAAAGGCGTTGACAAGCAGCTTGTTGTCGTCGCTTCCCATGGAGAACGAGATTTTATCCAGACCGCTTATGCTGAGATTGTTTCTGGCAAGCTCTATGATGTCGATGCTGCCCGTAAGAAAGCGCCCGCTTTTAATAAAATCCGTGGACATTATGCTGAAGCTGCCGTCCACGGCTTCCATGTAAAAGAAAATATCGTATTCGCTCGAAACCCGCCCGAGCTCCTGACAGAAGCTTTCACGGTCGAAGTCTTCTCCCTGGGCGTACAGGTGGCTGAGGTTCCTTATTATGTTTCCGGATTTTCTCTCCGCGACGAGCTCGTAATAGCCTTCCAGGAACACGGTCTGAAGCACCCAGAGCACGGCCATGAGCGACATGCCGAAAAGAAGGAAAGCCACGATAAGCCTGACCCGTATGCTGTTCCTG
>DAONZO010000100.1:0-4488 GCA_035406945.1 Bacillota bacterium
ATCACCGCACCGATGATTCCGTTCCTCTGGATCGGCGCCGCGATCGTGGGCCTCGTGCTCGGGCTGGTGAACACCTTCAAGCGCGAGCCGTCGGTTCCGCTCATCCTCGCCTATGCGGCTGCGCAGGTTTTTAATGTGAGTGTCTATGGTTCTGTCGTCCCCGAAGAAATCGTAGCCCCAGATATCCTGAAGCAGGCGGTCCCTTGAAAGCGCTATGTTGCGGTTGTGCATAAGATAGGTCAGAAGCTCGTACTCTTTAAGCGTAAGCTCCGCCCTCTCCCCGTCCACGGTCACCGTTCTCGATTCCGTGTTTACCACAAGGCCTTCGCACACCAGTTCCACAGGAAGCTTTGCCTCCCCTCCGCGGCTCTTTCTCGCCAGCACGGCGGCTATCCTCGCCATGAGCTCCTTCGGACTGAAAGGCTTTGTGACGTAATCGTCTATGCCCAGCTCGAAGCCGAAGAGCTTATCGTACTCTTCTCCCCTTGCGGACAGCATTATTACGGGTATGTCCTTCTCCTTGCGTATCTGCTTGCAGGCGCTGTAACCGTCGAGCTTGGGCATCATTATGTCCATGACTATCAGATCGAAGTCCTCTTTAAGGCTCATGCTCACGGCCTGCATGCCGTCGGCCGCCTCGGCGGTTTCATAGTTGTTGAACTGGGCGTATTCCCTTATGACGGCCCTGATTTTTTCTTCGTCGTCCACGATTAGTATCTTCGCCACCGTAAATCCTCCTTTTCGCTTTATGTCATTATAGCGACGGAATATGTTGAGCTTGTGAAAAACAGGTAATGCTTTACTTAACAACGCCGCCGGCAAAGGCTATGGCCTCCGCCACGCTGCCCACGCCGGTAAGCTTCATGCCGTCCGCGCCGGGCTTAAGACGCTCCATGCTGCGTCTGGGCAGCATCATGTTCTCGAAGCCCATGCGTCCGGCCTCCCTTGCGAGCTTTTCCGCGTTCCTCACCGGCCGCAGGTCTCCGGTAAGGCCTATCTCTCCGACGGCAATGGTTCCCGGCGGAACGGCCACGCCTTTTTCCGCGGACCAGATGGCAAGCGCCACGGCAAGGTCGGTTGACGTGCCCTCCGGGCGCAGACCGCCGACTATGTTGACATAGACGTCGCGGGATATGAGGCTGAGCCCCGCCTTGCGCTCTAAAACCGCTATTATCATGTTGAGTCGGGAATTTTCCACTCCTATGGAGCTACGCCGCGCAAAACCCACGTTTGCCGGAGCCGTAAGCGCCTGAACCTCCAAAAGCAGGGGGCGCGTGCCCTCGTAAACGGCGGTGGCAAGAGAACCCGCGCTGCCGTCTTTGAGTCCGTCCAAAAAGCTCTCGGAAGGATTCTTCAATTCCACGAGGCCCTCTTCTCTCATCTCGAAGGCTCCTATTTCGCTGGTGGTCCCGAAGCGGTTTTTAAGAGAGCGCAGAATTCTCAGGTCCTGGTCTCTTTCCCCGTTGAACTGCATCACCGTGTCCACCATGTGCTCCACGGTTTTGGGACCGGCCAGTTCTCCGCTCTTGGTGACGTGGGCCACTATGAATATCGGAAGCCCCCGCCCTTTTCCGAGGTTCATAAGCATGGCTCCGCAGGCCCTCACCTGAGATACGCTGCCGGGAGCCGATTCCAGCGCCTCCGAATACATGGTCTGAATTGAGTCTATAACTAAAAACTCCGGTTTTATCTTGTCTACGGCGTCCAGAACGGCTTCCATATTGGTTTCGGCCAAAATGTAGAGCTTGCTTAAATCGCCCTTGCACACCCTGTCCGCCCTCATCTTTATCTGCTCTTCGGATTCTTCTCCGGAGACGTATAAGGTGTTTCCGCAAGCCTGCGAAACGGCGGCCGCGGCCTGAACTATGAGCGTGGATTTCCCTATGCCCGGCTCCCCGGCTATGAGAGTAAGCGAGCCCGCCACAAGCCCTCCGCCCAGCACTCTGTTAAGCTCCTCTATACCGGTATCTATTCGCGTATTTTTGCCCGATGTCACCGTAGGCAGGCTCACCGGAACGGGACGCGAAGCAGATGACGAGGCAGGGCTTGCGCTCAGCCGCCGCCTTGAATCTCCGTCGGAGCTTTTTCTTATACTTTCCTCTATGAAACTGTTCCACGCTCCGCACGCGCAGCGACCCATCCAGTGCGGACTCTCGTATCCGCATTCCTGGCAGACGAAAACTGTTTTGGCTTTCTTTGTCATATCCGCCCCTCCGATGCTTGTAATATATGGATTATACCACAATTTTACGGTCTTGCGCAGCTCTGTGAACGGGTATATAATCTCTTTGCGTTTGTTTAACAGAAAGTGAAAGTAATATGAAAAAATCAGACAAGTCCGAAGGTATGTTGGGCATATTCCGAAGCGCTTATGCCCGAAGTTTCATTAAAAAGTATGCCGTTTCCTACATAATCGGAATAATAATCCTGGTGGCGATAGACTATATTCAGACGGAACAACCCCTGATAATCAGCGCCGCCATCGACGCCATAAAAGATGGCCGCTTCAATGCGGAAACCGTTCGCGGCTGCCTTCTTCAATTAGCCGCGATAGCCGCAAGCGTATTCGCAGGACGCATAGGGTGGCGTCTTTTTGTTTTCGGCGCGGCGCGCAGCATAGAGCGCGACATGAGAAACGACCTGTACGCAAAATTACAGACCCTGGACCAGCGCTTTTTCCAGGAACACAAGGCCGGAGAAATAATGGCGTATATGAGCTCCGACATAGAAACCGTGAGAATGGTATTCGCCATAACGGTGATGATGGGGCTCGACACCCTGACCATAGGCGCAAGCACCCTCTACAAGATGATTACGCGCATAGACTGGAGACTGAGCATAGCGGCCTTTGTGCCGCTTACCTTTGTCATGCTTGCCTCCGCCCTGGTCGGCAGAGAAATGCATTCCCGCTACCTTAGGCGCCAGAAAGCCTTCGACGCCCTGTCGGACTTCGTTCAGGAAAGGCTCGGCGGCATGAAGGTTGTAAAGGCCTTCGTTCAGGAAGAGAAGGAATGGGAGCGCTTCGACGAAGTCAATCTGGATACCCGAAAGCGCAACATTTCCGAAGCGAGGCTGCAATCCTTCATGTGGCCGTTTATGCGCATGGTGAGCGGAATTTCCATGGCCGTCGCCATAGGCTACGGCGGCTACATCGCGCTGCGGGGAGACATAAGCGTAGGCCAGTTTTCCGGCTTCATAATGTTTCTGAACATGCTGCTGTGGCCCATGGCCGCGATAGGGCGCATAATCAACGTCCTGACGAGGGGCAGCGCCGCCATGCAGCGTCTGGAAAACATCCTGCACGCCGAACCGTACATAAAGGATTGGCCCCAAGCCAGGAGCGAAGGCATACCGGAAGGACGCATAGAAGCAAAAGACCTGACATTCCGCTATCCGGGAGAAGAACGCCCCGTGCTTAAAGACATCAGCTTTAGCCTCGAAAAGGGTCAGACCCTGGGCGTCGTGGGGCGCACGGGCAGCGGCAAGACCAGCCTCGCTTCCCTTCTTATGCGAATTTTCGATCCCCCCGAAGGCATGCTCTTTATAGGCGGGCGCGAAATACACGAGATACCGCTTAAAGACCTCAGAAGGGCAATCGGCTGTGTTCCGCAGGACAACTTCCTGTTCTCGGACAGCATAGCCGCCAACATAGCCTTCGGCGACAGGAGCAAGAGCCGCCTGGAGATAGAAAACGCCGCCAGAGCCGCCTGCGTGCACGACAACATAATGGAATTCGGCGACGGCTACGCCACCCTCGTAGGCGAACGCGGAGTCTCGCTTTCCGGCGGTCAGAAACAGCGCATATCCATAGCAAGAGCCCTTATCATGGATCCGGAGATACTCATACTGGACGATGCGGTGTCGGCCGTCGATACCGAAACGGAAGAGCAGATACTCAAAAACCTCAAGGAGCTCAGGGCGGGCAAAACGAATATAATTATAGCCCACCGCATTTCGGCCCTTCAGCATTCGGATAAGATAATAGTGCTCGAAGAAGGCCGCATCGCGGAGAGCGGCAAGCACGACGAACTGCTGGCGATCGGCGGCATATACGCCGGAATGTATAAGAGGCAGCTTCTGGAAAAGATGAAGAGAGAGGAGCTGGCGCTGTGATAAGACACGACGACAACATTGTAAACCGGCATGCGGTGCGCCGCCTGCTCAGATACGCGAAGCCCTACGCTCCGATATTCGCCATTGTTCTGCTGCTCAGCCTCTGCTCCGTCGCCCTGCAGCTCTACCAGCCGGAACTTTTGGCTCAGGCCGCCGACGCAATTAAAGAAGGCCGTCTCGAAGGGCGCGAAATGATAATCCTAGGGCTCAAATATCTGGCAAGCGTGCTTCTGATATTCGGTCTTACGTATTTTCAGATTTCAACCCTGGCCGCGACCGGGCAGAAGATAGTCTACAATGTGCGGACGGATATCTTCCGTCACCTCACCACCCTGCACATAGGATTTTTTAACGAAAACCCCATCGGCCGCCTCG
>DAONZO010000101.1:0-4382 GCA_035406945.1 Bacillota bacterium
AGGAGAGGTTGTCGCTTCCCGCTCCGCCGTATTCCTTAGAAAAAGGGATACCCATCATGCCTAACTTTCCCATCTTTTCGACGTTCTCGACAGGGAATCTGTGTTCCTTATCGATGCCGGCGGCAATTGGCTCGACCTCGGCAAGGGCGAAATCCCTTACCATCTTCCTTATAAACTCCTGCTCTTTCGTCAGTTGAAAGTTCACGTTTTTGCCTCCTGATATTTTTACGCATATACTGAGTACTTCTTAATTGTAAACAAAAAAACGCTTTGTCTTTAATTTAACAATCCTCGCCATGATAATAACACCGGCGCATGACGTTTTCAAGTCAAAATCGTCTTTTTTTTAACAATTTATAAAATTTTTTATCTTTTTTTATCCGGGCGAAACGACGTGCTCCTCGGCGTCCTCCACGGCGGCCGATATCAGAGCCTCGCAATCCAGCAAACTTTCGGACTGAAGTATCTTTTCGAGCTTCGGTCTTGTCACCGGATGCCTGGGCAAAAAGACCGTGCAGCAGTCCTCATAAGGCTGTATTGATATGTCAAAAGTGCCTATCTCCCGCGCCAGCTCTATTATGCGGGATTTATCCATGGCTATGAGGGGTCGCATCACCGGAAGCTTCACCGCATCGTCGGTCACTACGAGGGCCTCCGCCGTCTGGCTGGCCACCTGCCCGAGGCTTTCTCCGCTTATCAGCATAAGACAGCCGCGCTGCTCGGCTATGCGCTCGGCTATGCGCATCATAAAGCGACGCACCAATATTGTCGTTTCTTCTTCGGGACAGTTTTGCACAATCTGTTCCTGTATCGGCAGCAGGTTTACGCTTGTTATGTGTATGCGGCCCGTGTAGAGGCTCAGCCTCCTTGCAAGCTCCAAGAGCTTCTCCCAGGCCCGCTCGGAGGTATAAGGATAGCTGTGAAAATGCACCGCGTCTATATACATGCCCCTGTGAGCCATCATAAAGGCGGCGACGGGAGAATCTATGCCGCTCGAAAGCAGAACCATCCCCTTGCCGTTGGTGCCGAGGGGCAGTCCGCCGAAGCCGCTTATCTTGCGCTCGTATATATAGGCTTTGCCGCGCCTTACGTTTACAAAGAGACGGCAGTCGGGCTCATGAACGTCCACCTTCAAAACCTTACAGCCTTTCAGCACCATGGCTCCGATGTTTTTCGCTATCTGAGGCGACTCCACGGCAAAGGTTTTGTCGGCTCTTTTGGCATCGATTTTGAAGGTCTTTATTCCGCGGTTTTCTATAAGACCCAGCATCTTTTCAACGGCCGCCGCGCCTATTACGGAAATCGCCTGCTCCGCCGGCATTCCTTCTATGTCTATTTCTTCGGCCGGGCTTATCGACTCCACGCCGAATACGCGCCCTATGCGGCGGAGGGTCTCTTCTTCGGAAGCCGACTCGGGGGTTCTTACGAATATCAGGCCGTCCACCCTCTCCGCCTCGAGCCCGGCTATATCCGACGCCGCCTTGCGTATGCGCTGAACCAGCATTCTCTCGAAATAGGGCTTGTTGTCACCTTTTAAAGCGGTCTCGCCGCACCTCACTATAAATGTCTTCTTTTCCATGCCAACTTTCCTATGCTAAAACTTTTCAGCGGCGAAACCTTGTCAGCTTCCTCTGCGACTCCACCGCCGCCGCCAGCTTCTCAACGACGAAAGCCATTTCCTCAACGCTGTTTTCGGGGCCGAAGCTGAAGCGTACGGCTCCCTCCGCCTCCGCTCCGCCAAGCCCCATGGCCGCAAGCACATGGCTGCTCTTCTTCTTTGACGAACACGCCGCACCGGACGAAACGTATATTTCTTCCTGTTCCAACATGCGCAGAAGCACCTCCGAACGGCAGCCTAAGAAACTGATGTTGAGTATGGACGGGGCTCCGTCTTCCGGCCCGTTCAGCCTCACATCTTCTATGTTTTCGAATATCAGGCGCTTAAGCTCGGCCTTCACCTCTGCCATGCGCCCGGCATCCCGGCGGCCATGCTCGCTTATGAGAGCCGCCGCCGCGCCGAAACCCGCTATTCCCGGAACATTTTCCGTACCCGAGCGCATAGCGTTTTCCTGACCGCCTCCAAGCACAAAGGCCGGCAGATGCAAGCCTTTTCTGACGTAAAGCGCGCCCACGCCCTTCGGCCCCCTTACCTTGTGAGCCGAAAGACTCATCAGATCCGCTCCCGGAGCCGATACCGAGCAGTCCAGCTTGCCGTAGGCCTGCACCGCGTCCGTATGAACAAGGACGTTTTCGGAAGCCTCGCGCGCAAGCCGCGCGATCTCTGTCACGGGCATCACGGCCCCGGTCTCGTTGTTTACGTACATTACGCTCACCAGTACGGTGTCGCCGCTAAGGGCGGCCTTGTACGCCTCCATGTCGAAGCTCCCGTCCGAAAGCACGGGCAGATAAACGACGTCCGCCCCCTGCTCCGCCAATGCCTCGCATACCCTCAGCACCGCCGGATGCTCAACGCGGGTCGTTATGATGCGGCGTCCCCTTTTGCTGCGGCTCCTCCACACCCCGTTTATCGCGGCGTTATCGCTCTCCGTACCGCCGGAGGTGAATATTATCTCCGCACTTTCCGCGCCTATGCTTTTAGCCAGCTCGGCCCTCGCGGCCTTAACGATTCTTTCGGCGTTGAGCCCCAGACGATAAAGAGACGACGGGTTGCCGAAGTCTTCGCACATTGCCCTGCGAACCGCCTCGAAAACCTCGGGAGCGGGTTTTGTTGTCGCGCTGTTATCAAGATAAATCATAGCCTTGCAACAAGAGCCCGCATCTCTGCGGGCTCCCTCCTTGTAATCTTTCTTCCGCCGATATCAGCGGGCATAATCTATGGCTCTGGTTTCCCTTATCACATTGACCTTTATCTGGCCGGGGTATTCGAGCTCGCTCTCTATCTTCTTGGATATCTCGCGGGCAAGAAGCTCCATCGCGTCGTCGGAGACCTCGTTGGGTCTGGCGATTATTCTTATCTCGCGACCCGCCTGTATGGCGAAGGATCTTTCGACTCCCGGCGTTGTATTGGCTATTTCCTCCAGCTTCTGCAGACGCTTTATATAAGTGTCTAAAGTTTCTCTGCGGGCTCCGGGTCTTGCGGCGGAAAGCGCGTCCGCCGCGGCTATGAGCACGGCCTCCGCGCTCTTGGGCTCGTAGTCGCCGTGATGAGCCGCCATGGCGTCTATAACGGCCTCGCTTTCTTTATACTTGCGCAGCACATCTATGCCTATATCGACGTGAGTACCCTGAACTTCGTGGTCTAAAGCCTTGCCTATGTCGTGAAGAAGACCGGCGCGCTGGGCGAGCATTACATCCATGCCAAGCTCCCCGGCCATGAGGCCCGCGAGGTGGGCAACCTCCAGAGAGTGCTTCAGCACGTTCTGTCCGTAGCTCGTACGGTACTTTAGGCGGCCCAGCAGTCTTATCAGCTCCGCATGAAGATTGTGTATGCCCAGCTCGAAAGTGGCCGCTTCGCCTTCTTCTTTTATTACGGTGTTGACCTCTTTCGTGGCCTTTTCCACCATCTCCTCTATTCTCGCCGGGTGTATTCTGCCGTCCACTATGAGTTTTTCGAGGGCAATCCTTGCTATTTCTCGTCTTACCGGATCGAAGCCGGACAGAATCACGGCCTCCGGAGTGTCGTCTATTATGAGATCAACCCCCGTGGCCTGCTCTATGGCCCTGATATTCCGGCCCTCGCGGCCTATTATGCGGCCTTTCATCTCGTCCGAAGGCAGAGCCACGGCGGACACGGTGCTTTCCGCCACGTGGTCTGCCGCGCAGCGCTGTATGGCGCCGGTTATTATCTCTTTTGCCTTCTTATCGCCTTCTTCCTTCGCCTTTGCCTCAATCTCCTTAATCATGAGGGAAGCGTCGTGTCTTACGTCTTTTTCTATGGTTTCAAGAAGCTGCTGCTTGGCCTCTTCCGCGGTGCACATGGATATTCTCTCGAGCTCCGCGATCTGCTTTTGTATAAAGCCTTCGACTTCTCTTTCCTTGTCCGTTACGGTCTGAAGTTTTTTGGATATGCTCTCCTCTTTCTTTTCTATCGACTCTAACTTTCTGTCTAGGGATTCCTCCTTTTGGATGAGGCGCTTTTCGGATTTCTTTACTTCCTCTCTGCGCTCTCTTATGTCTCTTTCCGCCTCTGCCTTAATCATCTGAACCTCTTGCCTGGCGTCTGCAAGAGTTTCCTTTCTAATGGTTTCCGAACGATTCTCTGCGTCCAAAATAAGGTTCTTTGCCTGTGTTTCCGCGCTGCCCAAGGTTTTTTCCGCGCTTTTTTTACGAAGGTAATAACCAAAAAGTATTCCGACAAGCAGAGAAGCGATGATTGACGAAATTGCTGAAATCAGCGTCATGTCACGCACCTCCTTGCGAAT
>DAONZO010000102.1:0-4381 GCA_035406945.1 Bacillota bacterium
CATGGGTGAATTGCTCCAGGGGCTGCTTCCGAAGAAGGCCTTCTCCAGCTCTTCTATCCCGCGAAACGGGTTGTACCTGCCGACACTGTTGTTTCTTCTGATTAATGGTCTTATTTCAAACATATTCTTACCTCCTGTCTGAACTCTTTGATTTCTTTTACAATTGCATTGTACAGGAGAAATATGTCGTTCGTTTTATGTTTTTGTGATACGAAGGTGAATTTTAGCACTCACCTCGATAGAGCGCTAACAATCTTCTCGAATGTCCGCAAAACCGCTCCTTTATTTCATACATGCCTACCCGCCGAGCAATCGTCCGCTTTAAGGATTGCGAAAGATTTACATAAATTTTACTTTTGAATTACAGCATATCGCGCGCAACAGGAAAATTGCGTCTTGAACTTCCCTCAACATAAATAGTATACTGAATATAACTTAGTATACGGCCATAGAACAGTGATTTAATCACACAGCGAGGAGAAAAAAATGTTTGCGACTTATCTCATAACCGGCGCGACAGGCTTTCTCGGCTCCGAAATAATCGAGAAGCTCCGAGGCGGCGCCTGCACAATAAGATCTCTGGTGCTTCCGGGCGACCCCATGGAGAAATTTCTTCCGCCGGAGACGGAGATTTACTACGGCCGCATAGACGATACGCAGTCCATGAAGGACTTCTTTGCCGGAGACCTTTCGGACGCCTGCCTCATACACTGCGCCGGCGCGATATCGCTGGCGTCGAAATACAACGCAAAAGTGTGGAATATCAACGTTGAAGGAACAAAAAACGTTCTCGACGAGTGCCTCGCAAAAGGGGTGGGCAGGGTGATTTACGTAAGCTCCGTGCACGCCATACCCGAAAAGCCGCACGGATGCGTAATTTCGGAATGCGAAGAATTTTCGCCGGAGTTAGTTATAGGCCACTACGCAAAGAGCAAGGCCGGCGCAAGCGCATACGCGCTCGAAATGGCCAAAAAGGGTCTCAATCTCAGCATCGTTCACCCTTCGGGCATAATAGGCCCTAAGGACAGAAACGTGGGTCACGTAACCTGGGTCATACTCTCTTATTGCAGGGGCAGGCTGCCTTTCGGCATTCCGGGCGGCTACGACTTCGTGGACGTAAGGGACGTTGCCGACGGCATACTGGCCTGCGCGGAAAAGGACCGCCGCGGGGTTCCGTACATACTGGCGAATGTTTACTCGAGCATCAATGACATTCTCCAAACCCTGCGCAAGCTGATAAACGGAAAGAAGCCGCTCTTTCAGATTCCGCTGTGGCTCCTTAAGCTCATAGCCCCTCTGCTCGAAAAAATATCCCTGCTGCGCAGGGAAAAGCTCTTCCTCACCCCCTACTCCGTCTACACGATGCAGAGCAACGCCGTCTTTTCCTGGGAACGCGCCAAAAAGGACCTGGGTTACAAGCCCAGGCCCCTGGCAGAAACCCTCGCCGACGTGGTGCAATGGCTGAAGGACGAAAAGAGGATTTAGAAACTCAAAGCCTCCCGAGAATATCCCGGGAGGCTTTTCATCTCTTATAACTTGTTGAATTCGGATTTGTCGACGCCGCAGATAGGGCAGACCCAGTCTTCGGGAAGATCCTCGAAGGCCGTTCCGGGCTCTACGCCGTTATCGGGGTCGCCCTCTTCGGGGTCGTAGATATAGCCGCAGGGGCCGCATTCGTACTTGTCCATTTCTTATTCCTCCTTAAATTACCGCCTTCCAAAGGCCGTGAAGGTTGCAATACTCATAGGCGGCCAGAGGCTTTTCACCCTCGGCGAGCGCAAACTTCGCCGCAGGCTCCTGTCCGGGCAGAAGCTCTCTCTTCTGACAGCCCAGGGAAGTCTCGAGTATTACGAACGGGATGTAGTGTTCGGGAATCATGGGGTGGGCCACAGAGCCTACCTTTACTTCAACTTCGGAGCCTTTGACTTCAACCACCGGCACATGCTTCTCCTGAGCCGCGTCTACGGTGTTGGCAACGACTTCGACCATTATTTCGCCGCAGCAAAACGGCGTCGCCGCCTTTTCCGTAAGGAAAGTTATGAAATTGCCGCATTTTTCGCATCTGTAAAATAACATTCGCATCTCCTCTCTGTTTTTCCATACCGCGATCATTGATTTCCCAACGATTGCTTCAAGTTACAGCTTAGATCTGAGTTTTCAGCGGGTAGAAAGCGCATCAAAAACCTGAGTTTCGTGTAATTCGCATCAGTAATTTTCTGCGCGAAGCTCGAAGTATGCCCTGGAGTGATGACATACCGGGCAATCCTCGGGGGCTTCATCGCCAAAGTGGAAATGTCCGCAGTTGCGGCACTCCCAAAGTCTGGCCTCGGGCTTTTTGAATACTTCCTTCATGTCCACATTGTGCAGCAGCCTTCTGTAGCGCTCTTCGTGCGCCTTTTCTATGGCCGCCACACCGCGGAACTGCTCGGCAAGCTCGTGGAAGCCTTCTTCGTCGGCCTCTCTTGCCATGCGGTCGTACATATCCGTCCACTCGTAGTTTTCGCCCGCGGCGGCATCCGCCAGGTTTTCCGAGGTGTCTCCCAGCAGCCCGAGAGCCTTGAACCAAAGCTCCGCGTGCTCCTTCTCGTTTGCCGCCGTTTTAAGGAAGAGGTCGGCTATCTGCTCGTAGCCCGCCTTCTTCGCGACGGAAGCATAATAGGTGTACTTGTTGCGGGCCTGCGATTCGCCGGCAAAGGCCTCGAGCAGGTTCTTTTCGGTCCTGGTTCCCGCGTATGGATTATTCTTCTTCAATCTTAAACCCTCCTTTTGATTAAAAAACGTAGTTTAGCAACTTCCTGTGATTCAATTATACTATCTAAAGGTCCAAATGTCATTTGAAGCCTTTGTGATTATTCTTCACAAAGGCTTCGTAATTGTCTAAGCGTTAAAATGTCATTTAAAACCGTCGGGATTATTTTTCTGCCAGCGCCAGCTGTCGCGGCACATGTCTTCTATGCCTAATTCCGCCTTCCATCCGAGCTCCCGCTCCGCCTTGGACGGGTCGGCATAGCTGACGGCTATATCTCCGTCGCGACGCGGCGCAATAACATAGGGAACATCCACCCCGTTGACATCCTTGAAGGTTTTCAGCAGTTCCATAACGGAACATCCCCTGCCCGTGCCCAGATTGTAGACCGCAAGCCCGCAAGCTTTTTCTATGGCCTTAAGCGCGCTCACATGGCCTTTCGCGAGGTCCACAACGTGTATGTAGTCGCGGATGCCCGTACCGTCGGGTGTGTCGTAGTCGTAGCCGAATATCCTGAGATAATTGAGCTTGCCCGCGGCTACCTGCGTAATATACGGCATCAGGTTGGCGGGTATTCCGTCCGGAGCCTCGCCTATGAGGCCGGAAGGGTGAGCCCCTATGGGGTTGAAATAGCGCAGCAGCACCACGTTCCAGGGCCGATTTTCTCCGGTCTTAAGGTCGGCGGCATACATATCCGTAAGGATGTCTTCTATTATGGCCTTGGTGCGTCCGTAGGGATTGGCGCAAAAGCCACGCACGCTGCCTTCCGTAACCGGAACCGCGTCCGGAGCTCCGTAAACCGTGGCGGAAGAGCTGAAGACTATGTTCTTGCAGCCGTGGCTGCGCATGGACTCCAGCAGGGTAAGCGTACCCGCGACGTTGTTTTCGTAGTACTCCCAGGGCTTTAAGACGGACTCTCCCACCGCCTTAAGCCCGGCAAAGTGAATGCAGCAGTCGAAGTCGTTCTTCTCGAAAATCGCATCCAGCACCGCCCCGTCGCTTATGTCCGCCTCGTAGAACGGAATCTCGCGGCCGCATATCTTCGCGACCCTTTCAAGCGCGGTAAGCGAGCTGTTGCAAAAGTTATCCAGCACCTTTACCGCATGCCCCGCGGCAAGCAGTTCCACAACGGTATGCGAACCTATATATCCGGCTCCTCCGGTAACAAGAATGTTCATATGTCCTCCTTTTACGCGGCTTTCGCCGCGGTCTTCGGATTTTTATCCTAAAGCTTCGCCAGGGCCTTATCCAGATCGGCTATGATATCTTCCGCATTCTCCAGTCCCGCCGAGATGCGTATGAGTCCGGCGGGAATTCCGGCTTTTTCGAGATCCTCCGGCGAATAGGCCGAGTGGGTCATGGAGGCCGGATGCTCTATAAGGGTCTCCGCGTCTCCGAGCGACACCGCAAGGGTTATCATTTCAAGCGAGTTCGCGAGCTTTGCCCCGGCCTGCCTGCCGCCCTTTACCTCGAAGCTGACTATGCCTCCGAAGCCTTTCATCTGGCAGGCGGCAATATCGTGACCCGGATGGTCCTTAAAGCCCGGATAATAGACCTTTTCCACCTTGGGATGCTTTACGAGGAATTCCGCCACCGCGCGTGCGTTCTCGCAGTGACGCGCCACGCGAAGCTCCA
>DAONZO010000103.1:0-4323 GCA_035406945.1 Bacillota bacterium
AATATTCGTTAATCCTGCCGGAAACGGCAAACCGAAGAGCGTCGGCCCAAAGGTCGCCTAAATTGGTTTCTCCCGCACGCGCGGCGTTGTCCGCTCCGTGCAGAGTTACCTCGGAATACGCTTCCAGGCTCTCGTCCAATTCTATCACGTTGCCGTGAGCATCTGTAAAGGACAGCGCAAACACCGATGCGGATGCGCTCATCAGCATGCACAGAAATAGCAGGACTGCGAGGGTTTTCTTTAAGGGTCTCATTATATTTCCTCCTGTTTTCTTATTGACGGTTCCGTACAGGCGAGAACCGCCGGTTTATATCTGCTTCACCGGCTTCCGCCGGCGACCGGAGATATGATAGCACAAGAAAGGCGTCAACGTCAATGTTTTCATGGCTTTGCGCGTTTGTATCCCCCCTGGGGGGTTGCGGTGCAACGGAAAATTCAATAGAATTTTCATCGGTCGAAATATCCCCTGCCGGTGCCTGTAAGGCCGACGCGGGAAAAGCAACGACACAGGGAAAGAATATGAACAAAAACGACGTTATAGAATTTTTCAACCGCTTCGCCCCCTGCTGGGACGAAGACATGGTGCGCAACGAAGAGATAATCGAAAAGATACTGGACAACGGCGGAATAAAAGAAGGGATAGACGTGCTCGACGTGGCCTGCGGCACGGGCGTTCTCTTTCCGGACTACCTTAAACGAGGAGTATCTTCAATTACGGGAATAGACATATCGCCGAAGATGGTGAGCATAGCCTCCGCAAAGTTTCCTCAGGTAAAAGTGATATGCGGAGACGTGGAAAGCGCGGATTTTGCCGAAAAATTCGATGCCGTTATGGTATATAACGCCTTTCCTCATTTCCCCGACCCCGTCCGCCTTATAGAAGTTTTATCCGGACTTGTAAAGCCCGGCGGGAAGCTTTCCGTAGCGCACGGGATGAGCCGCGAGGCTCTGTTAAAACACCATTCGGGCTCGGCGAGCACCGTGTCGATAGAACTGCTCCACGAAAACGATCTGGCCGAGCTCTTTGCCCCGTATTTCAACGTGGACGTCGTAATATCGGACGACAGCATGTATCAGGTGGCGGGAACCCGATATTGATGTCACCGGCCGCCTCGGACCCTAATAGATAATCGTTACACCGGCAATCATAAGCGACGGAACAAAGACGTAGCGAGGAAGATTCGGTTCCCAGCCGTCCTTTACCTCGAAGAAGTTGTAGACCCGGCCCGAGCTGTTCTTATATCTCCTGTATCCTACGACCGTAAGCGAATGCCTTGCGTAGTATCCGAAGGCTATGTTGATAATGAGCGGTCTGCCTTCCGGAATCTCTTCCATGCCAAAGCGCAGCGGAGAAAAATAACGGTTTTTGGCGCTCCAGTCGGAGCCGTAGTTTTTCAGCGCCCGTCTTGCGGCGTTGTCGATATAAAAAGGCGGGGTTCCCCGAACGTCGGTATATAGGCGCTTTTCGCAGGCCGCTCCGAGGCAGTGCGCATATATGTCGTCGTAAGAAGCAAGTTCCCCCGTAATCTCCTGCCTGTTTGCGTATATGCAGGCGGCTATCGCCGCTATGGAACAGGCCTTGTCGTCCCTCACCCTGTAACGGGCTATGCGACCCGCGCTTATGCAATCGGACTCGAAAAGCGTATAGGAGTCGCTTCCGCGCGTGTTTAGCAAATAAACAAGAGGGTCGTCTATGTAAGACCCTCTGTTATTGGCTTCTATGCTTTTTTTACCGCGTCCGAATTGCATCATGCTTAATGATAACCCGTCCGCGAAGCTCTGTCAATGCGGCGTCATTTTACCTTTATCAGCAGAAGCCTCCCCTCCGAAAGACTGACTTCGGCGGTTTTTCCGGGCAAAACCTCGTTGCTGACGCCGTACTGATATTCGCAGTTCATCTCCGCATTCCGCAAGGGATATTTGGCGTTTTTAATGCTTACTCCCGCGGCTTTGCCGCTTATGTTCAGCAGAGAAAAGAAGCTGAAGCTGTCCGGAATAAGGGTCGGAGCGTCCGCTCCGCCCGACACTATCTCCATCTCGGAATAATCGTCCACGGCAAGCGCTTTAAGGCCTAAGCCGTCCAAGTAGAGCAGTATGGAAACATTGGCCAGCGTGTGGTCCAGCCTGTTCCCTACTACGCCCGCAAGGAGAAAGTCTTCAAAACCCCTGCGAACGGCTTCCCTTACCGCATAAACCGTGTCGGTGTCGTCCTTTTCGCGGGGCAGCACGATGGTTTCGACGGGAAGATTCGGATTGGCATAGGAGTCGAAGTCGCCGACTATTAAATTCGGAGCGAGGCCGAGCCCTTCCATGTGACGCAGCCCGCTGTCGCAGAACACGTTAAAGTCGCCCTCGCGCATATAGGCGCGAACGCGCTCGTAATCTCTTATTTCGGCTCCTCCGACGATTACGCATCTCTTCATTTCTCTACCCGGCCTCCTCTGCAAACTCGCCGCAGAGATTGAAGGCATGGTCCATGGGCCCCGTGCCTCTGCCCAGATCGAGCATGGCGGAAAGCGCGCCGGACACATAGTCCTTTGCCCTGCGAACCGAGCTTTCCATGTCGTAGCCCTTGGCCAGATTGGCGGCTATCGCGCTCGAAAGAGTGCAGCCCGTACCGTGGGTGTTGGGGTTGTCTATTCGCTTTCCGTAGAACCACAGAGCCTCGCCGCCGCGCATAAGAAGGTCGTTGGCGTCGTTTATTTTATGACCGCCCTTGAGCAGCACGGCGCAGCCGCAGTTTTCGCCGATCTTCTTCGCGGCCGCAAGCATGTCCGCCTCGTCCGTTATTTTAAGCCCGGAAAGTACCTCTGCCTCCGGAATGTTGGGAGTGGCGACGGCGGCTATCGGAAGAAGCTTAGTTGTGAGAGCATGCAGGGCCTCGGGCTCCATGAGCACGGAGCCGGAAGTCGAAACCATGACCGGGTCCACCACTATATTCTCCGCCTTATAGAAGCCGAGCCTTTCGGCTATTACGTCTATGAGCTTCGAATTCGCAACCATTCCTATCTTGACCGCGTCCGGCCTTATATCCGTAAATATCATATCCAGCTGCTGTCCCAAAAACTCAGGGCTGACCTCCGATATACCCGTAACGCCGGTGGTGTTTTGAGCGGTAAGAGCCGTTATTGCGCTCATGGCGAAAACTCCGTTCATGGTCATCGTCTTAAGATCGGCCTGAATTCCGGCGCCTCCGCTGCAGTCGCTGCCGGCGATCGATAATGCTGTTCTTTTCATTTGAACTCCCTTCAGCGCTATTTTTATAAGGCGACAGGAAGCAGTGCCCCGGTCTGCCGCCGTATTTATCTGATTTGCCATATGAACTTCTTTATTGTTCCAAAACAAAACGCCAGAATTCTTCGCTTTCTTCCAGGTCTTCGAAGTAATAATCAGCCGCTTCCTCCACCTCTTTGCGGCGGCGCTCAAAGCGGTCGTTTACCACTACGGTGACAAAGCCGTCGGCCTTCGACGTCATCACGGCGTTGTATGAGTCCTCGAAAACAAGGGTATCCGAACGCTCGGTCTTCAGAAGCTCCAGCGCTTTGCGGAAGGTGTCCGGCTCGTTCTTGCCGCTGCCGACTTCTCCGCAGGTGACGATTCCGCAAAAATACCCGTCAAGATTGCAGCGCTTTAAGGCCGCTTCTATGTGATGGCGCTCGCTCGCTGTCGCGACTGCCATGCGCACTCCGCGCCTTGACATCTCATCGAGCAGCCTTTCTATCCCCGGTTTTGGAAGGGCCTTATGAAAATAAAAATCTTCCACCAGATCGGCTATGCCTATCAGAATTTCGCGCTCGCTCTTGTCTATGCCGTAGCGCTTCGAAAGATAGAGGGCCGAGTCGTAGAGGCTCATGGGCCTTAGAATTTCGTCAAGACCGGGCTCCGGCTGCTTTCCAAGGGATTTAATATATTCGGAACCGGCGTTTTCCCAAATCTCCATGCTGTCGAAAAGCGTTCCGTCGAAATCGAATATGGCTCCTTTAAGTTCCATGACCCCTCACCTCTTTCACAAGCCTCAAAAGCTCCCTGCATTCACTTTCTATGTCGCCTGCGGAAAAAATCGCGCTCACCAGGGCGACGCCGGCTATTCCGCTTCCGGAAAGCTCGAGCATGTTGGACCTTCCTATGCCGCCTATCGCGACCACCGGAACATCCACCGCCGCGCATATTTCGCGCAGGGCCTCCATGGAAAGCACATCCGCGTCGGCCTTTGTGGATGTAGAGAACATCGCCCCCACGCCGAGATAGTCCGCACCCTGCGAAACGGCCTCAAGCGCCTGATCGACACTTTGGACGGACACTCCTATAATCGCGGACTCGCCC
>DAONZO010000104.1:0-4225 GCA_035406945.1 Bacillota bacterium
CCTTGTTAGCATACATAAGTTCGTCCGCCAGAGCCGAAATTTCGTCAAAAGAGAGCTGCGGATTTTCCACCGCGGCAACAAATCCGTAGGAAACCGCAAGCTCTTTGACCAGATCGCCCTGCCATGAGGCGACTTCCGCATCGAAGCGGCTCAGCATCAGGTGGGCGTCCTCCACGCTCCCGTGCATAATCACCGAAAACTCATCCCCGCCGGTGCGATATATCTTTGAATTCCTGTCGAAGGCGGTCTTCATGCAGTGGGCGGCGCCCTTAAGCAGTTCGTCGCCGGCGGCATGACCCAGCTTATCGTTGCAGTTCTTAAGTCCGTTGACGTCCAGGGAAACCAGTATCAAGTCCTCCATGCCTTCTCCGGCCTTTATGCGCACCGCATCCTCTTCGTAAGCCCTTCTGTTAAACAGCATGGTAAGTGAGTCCATATGGGCCATTTCGTGAGCCTCTTCGAATGCGAGGCGGCTTTTTCTGTATTGCCGTAATCTTACAAACAGATCAATAAGTATTGAAGAAAGTATTATGAACGCGGCCATGGCCATGAATTGATTTCGAAGGCTGACGGTTCCCGCGGTTATAAGGCTGTTGTCTATGGCGTTTATGACATACCAGCCGCTTCCGTTGACTTCCTTAAAATATATGGCCCGCTCAACCCCGTCGTAATCGGACACGGTCACGCCTTGCTTGTTTTCTTTAATCGCCGCAACTATCTTGAAGTATTCCAAAATACCTGCGCCGTCCAATCTGCGAGGGTTCTCTTCGTAGTAGAAAGAAACCCTGTCGGGCTGAAGTATAACTCCCAAATTCGGGTCCACGAGGAAGGAATATGAGTTTTCGAGAGTGGAATCGTTGGTGAAAAACTCCACAAGGGAGTCTACGAACACGTCTATGGCGAGCACCCCCGCCAGGCGCCCCTCGCGCATTACACGCTTTGACATGGTTATTACGAGGCTTCCGGAGTCGAGATCTCGGTAGGCCGTGGAATATATGACATTGTCGGTGACGCTCGACTTCAGATACCACTCCCTCTGTCTGTAATCGACGTCCGGATCCTCAAGCAGATTGTCATAGCCCGTTCCGGAGGCCATTACGTTCTCTGTGGAGGTAAAATAAATATCGTACACGTAAGGATCGTTCTTGACCTCCAAAAAAGACGCCAGGTATTCCTGTTGTTCCTGGCGGTTCATTTCATTACTGGCAAGGGCAAAACACTGGTTTTCGAGGGTCAGCCTGTTTTCCAAAAACCATTGCATGGCTACCTGAGCCTTTGTGTCTGTTATGAGTTGATAGTTGAATACGGCCAAATCGTTTATTGCCTTGGAAGAAATCAAATATGAGGCCTGTGCCATGAGCACCATGCAGAGCGCTGTTATAATGAGGGCGATGACAACAGAACGTAAAACTAAAGGCTTCGCAGTTTTTTCACCTTCTTTTTTCATCTATGGACGAACCTCCTTATAAAAAATACAATTGCGTAATTATATCACAGTTTTTACGACATGTAAATTTGGAATTATGCAAAATAATTATATAATTCCTGTAAAATCCGCGTCGCACCTCCCGCCGCTTTCCAGTTTCCAACCCGAAGGGACAAAGAGCTTAACGTAGAGGTTTATCGCATAGCGATCCGTCATTCCCGCTATATAGTCCTTAACGGCTTCGGCCGGACCGTCGCTGATTATAAGATCGCGGTATTCATCGGGGAGAAGCTCCGTGCGTTCCAGATAATAATCGTATAGGGAAACTATCAGGTGACCGATTTTGATGAGTTCGGCGTTCTGCTTTACCTCGGGGTTTTGATACACTCTCTCGAACATAAAATCCCTCAGCCGGTTCATGTAATAAGTCGCGTCTTCCGACTGACTTATACTGTCCTTGCCGTCGCTGTTTTTTACCACGTCTAAAACGAGAGTATTAATCCTTTCTCCATGCTCTCTTCCGAGAAATTCGACGCATTCCTTGGGAATGTCGCGACCCCTTATTATCTTTCCGCGTATCGCGTCGTCTATATCGTGGTTTATGTAGGCAATGCGATCCGAGAGCCTCACAACCTGACCCTCCAGAGTAAAAGGCTTTGCCTGACCCGTGTGGTTCACTATGCCGTCTCTCACCTCTTCGCTCAGGTTCATGGTGCGATTTCTGGTGTTCTTTTCTATGACGTCCACTATGCGCAGACTCTGTTCGTTATGTCTGAAGCCCTGCGGATGGTGCTTCGCAAGGATGATTTCACCGTTATGACCGAAGGGGGTATGCCCCAGGTCGTGACCGAGGGCTATAGCCTCGGTAAGGTCTTCGTTAAGATTGAGGGCGCGGGATATGGTGCGCGCTATCTGAGCCACCTCCAGGGTATGCGTAAGACGGGTCCTGAAATGATCCCCCTCGGGCGAGAGAAAGACCTGAGTCTTGTGCATCAGGCGGCGCAGGGCCTTGGAGTGTATTATGCGGTCGCGGTCGCGCTGAAATGCCGTCCTCACCTTGTCGGGTTTTTCCGGCAGGCGTCTGCCTCTGGAATCCGAAGCTTTGCAGGCATAAGGCGAAAGAAGCTCATGTTCTCTTTTTTCTAATTCTTCTCTTAAAACCATGTCGCCCTCCTTAAAGCGGAGTTCTTCAGACTATACTCCTGTCGAGCCGAAACCGCCCTCGCGTTCTCCTTCGGCTTCGTCGTCCAGCGTAATGCCGTAGGGCACAAAAACCGCCTGAACAAAGGCCTTGCCTGCGCCAAGAACGAGGCTGTGTCCGGATTTGCTGTCGTTGGTAAGCGAAACCATTATGTGGCCCTCGTTTTTCGCGTTGTAATAATCCGAATCGATAAGGCCGATGGTGTTATCGAGCTGAAGGCGGAAACGGGTTCCCAGGCCGCTCTTCGGCATTACAAGGAGCATCCAGCCCGGCTCCATGCGGCAGCGCAGGCCGGTTGGAATCCTTATGCTCTGCCCCGCTTCCAGACAAAAATCCACCGGGCTTATTATATCATAGCCGGCGGAACCGGCGGTGGCCCTTTTGGGAATCCTTATATTTTCGTAAGAAGCGGTGTTGCAGCCTTTGGGAAGATCCAAGGAAAACTGCGTGAAACTCACCTTTTGAAACTCTGCTATTTTAATCATGAGTCGTCTCCCTTGTTGCGAAAAGAGGGAGCCTTGTCCGCCCCCTCCCGGTCTTGAAATCCTATCCTTTAATTATCGGCGTATCTTCCAGGCCCTTGCGGGTAAGGTTGATGCGCTCCTTTTCGTCTATTTCGGAGACCTTAACGGTGACGGTGTCGCCTATGTTCAGTACGTCCGTAACCTTATCTATGCGCTTCCTGCTTATCTTTGATATGTGCAGAAGTCCGTCCTTGCCCGGCAGGATATTTACAAAGGCGCCCAGCTCGCTGTTGTCCTTTGCGCTGTTGAGTATCCTTACGACCTTGCCCTCGTAGATCTCGCCCACCTCAACGTCCTTGGTGAGCATTATTATCTGATCCTTTGCGGCCTGGGCGCTATCGAGGTCCGGAGAGGCTATAAAGACGTTTCCGTCGTCGTCCACATCCACCTTTGCTCCGGTCTCGGCAACTATGCGGTTGATGGTCTCGCCGCCCTTGCCTATTATCAGTCTTATCTTATCCACCGGTACGGTGAGGCTGAGTATTCTCGGAGCGTACTTTGAGAGTTCCTCTCTGGGAGCGGGAAGCTCTTCGAGCATGCGTTCCAATATGTGCATGCGGCCTTCGTGAGCCTGCTCCAAGGCTGTCTTAAGAATGTCTCTCGAAAGCCCGTGCACCTTTATGTCCATCTGTATGGCGGTTACGCCCTCGGCGGTTCCGGCAACCTTAAAGTCCATATCTCCGAGGAAGTCTTCCATACCCTGAATGTCGGAGAGTATGGCCATCTTGGAGCTTCCGTCCTCTTCCACGCGCTCTATGAGCCCCATGGCGATTCCGGAGACCGGAGCCTTAATGGGAACGCCGGCATCCATAAGAGCCAGAGTGCTTGCGCATACCGAAGCCTGAGAGCTGGAACCGTTGGAGGAAAGCACTTCGGAGACCACACGTATGGCGTACGGGAATTCCTCTTTGCCCGGAAGCACCGGCAGCAGAGCTCTTTCCGCAAGAGCGCCGTGACCCACTTCTCTTCTTCCGGGTCCTCTGAGGGGCTTGGCCTCTCCCGTGCAGTAGCCGGGGAAGTTGTACTGATGCATGTAGCGCTTCTCGGTCTGCTCCGTTATTCCGTCTATTATCT
>DAONZO010000105.1:0-4194 GCA_035406945.1 Bacillota bacterium
CTTCCGCATTCCATGAGTCACTATCAGTGGCGACATGGCCGCGGATTTCAACAGCTTTTCGCGCATAGAGTCCTACGGCTCCGGAATTTGCGTAAGCTGCGCCGAGAAGAACTACGATGCGGCGCTGTCCCTGGTCCTGGCCGATGTCCTGCTCAGGGGAGAGCAGGAAAAGCACGAGGGCCGCTTAGAGGTCTACGGGCTTGTGGGCCTCGAAGATATGAAGGACAACTACGTTCAGCTTTCGCATTCCACCCGCTGGACGGAAAGCTTCGGAGCGGAAGAGTATACTGCCCTTGTAGGCAGTCTGCTGGCGAACGATATAAAGATTTACTCCGTTTTCGAGCCCGCTTCGGACGACTACGTTACAATCAACTATATGGACGGCATAATGTAGGCGCAAACAAAGCCCCGGCCCGAATTTTTCCTGTAAGCTAATGCTCCTATCGGTAATTAAGTATGACGGATTATGTAATTAAACGCTGCGCGCAGGGAGTCCTCCTCGTAATAGTGGTATCGATACTGGTCTTTCTTATGATGGACATGATGCCGGGCGACCCCATCAACATTCTTACGGACCGCAAGGTATCCGAGGCAGTCAAAGAACAGCTGAGAGAGGAATACGGCCTCAATCTGCCCCTGCACCAAAGGTACGTGAAATGGGTAAGGGACATGCTTCGCGGAGATTTCGGGAAATCCATAAAGACCAAGGTTCCTGTAATGTCCATGATAAAAGCCCGCCTTCCCGTAACGCTTAAGCTCACTCTGACGGCTATTTTGATCGAGCTTATAATCGCGGTTCCCATAGGCCTTTACGCCGCTTACAAAAAAGACGGTTTTGCCGACAGGCTTATAATGAGCCTGTCTCTCGTGTTTGCCGCCATTCCGTCCTATTGGATAGCCGTAATGCTCATGCTGATCTTTGCGGTCAAGCTTAAGATCCTGCCGCTGTCCGGCTTTGAAACCCCCACCCACTACGTGCTTCCGGTCGCGGCCATGGTCATAGGCAGCATAGCGAGCACCATAAGGATGACGAAGACCGAAGTGCTGGACGTGCTGCGCGAGAAATACGTGCTCACCGCATACGCAAAAGGACTTCCGAAGAGAAGGGTGCTCGTCTTCCACGTATTGAGAAACGCTCTTATTCTGGTGACTATAATGTTCTTTATGAACATACCCTGGGTCATTTCCGGAGCGGTCATAATAGAGAATATCTTCACCATATCCGGGATGGGCCAGATGCTTACTTCCGGCATATTGAACCAGGACTTTCCGATAGTCCAGGCCTGCGTTTTTCTGCTCTCCCTGCTTACCGTGGTGAGCAATATAATATGCGATATCATTACCGCAATGCTCGATCCGCGCATACGCATAGCCATGGGAGGTGAAAAGTAATGAAGCCCGGAAAAATCCTCACCTCTTTTTACCGCAACCGCAATCTTCTTATAGGCGGCATAATGGTCGTAATAGTTGTATTCGCGGCATTGTTCGCCGATGTGATAAGCCCCTACAACTTCGACGATTCCTTTACCGGTGACAAGTTTACGGCGCCGTGTGCGGAACATCTTTTCGGAACGGACGACTTCGGCCGCGATATGTTCAGCCGCGTAATATACGGAAGCAGAATTTCCATAAAGGTAGCCGTGCTTGCCGCCCTCATAGAGATAGTGATAGGCGTAAGCATAGGCCTGGCCGCGGGCTATTACGGGGGGAATGCGGACAGGACACTGTCCTTCTTGGGGGATCTTACCTGGTCCATGCCTCCGATAATAATGTCCATGGCCGTAATTACCGTTTTAGGCAAAGGCCTCGATAACGTGATAATCGCGATAGCGGTGGTAAGCTGGGCTCAGTACGCCAGAATAGTCAGAGCCAAGACGCAGTCTCTGAAAAACATGGCTTTCGTCGAGACGGGTCAGGCCTTCAACGAGTCGGATTTTTCCTTGATGTTCAGGTACATACTGCCGAACATAGTTCCGTCGATAATAGTACTGGCCTCCTTGTCCATACCTTCCACCATAATGAGCACCACCGCCCTGTCATTCCTGGGGCTCGGTTCCATGCCGCCTTCTCCGGACTGGGGCCTGCTTCTGGCGAACAGCATGAGGAGCATAGGAAACGCGCCCTGGCTTGCGATTTACCCCGGGCTTGCTCTGGTGTTTACGGTGTTCGCGTTCAACCTTCTGGGCGAGGGGCTGAGGGATCTGCTGGACCCCAGAATGAAGACGAGATAGGAGGCAGCGATGGCGGAGATATTGAAGGTTCGCGATCTAAGCGTCGACTATAAGGTTCAGAACGGCTATCTGTCCGCGGTAAACGACGTCAGCTTCTCCATAGACGAGGGGCAGATTTTTGCCCTCGTAGGGGAGTCCGGCTGCGGAAAGTCCACCATAGCCCACAGCATAATGAGGCTGTCGATCGACAACAACGAAAGAATAAGCGGAAGCGTGGAATTCGACGGCAAGGATCTTCTGTCGATAAAACAGGCGGACATGGAAAAGATAAGGGGACGGCACATAGGGATGATATTCCAGAACCCTCTGGACTCTCTCAATCCGGTCTATCGTTCCGGAACTCAGGTTGCCGAAGCCCTTATGCAGGACGGCCTGAGCCGCAGCGAGGCCGGAGACAGAGTGATACAGCTCTACCGCGACGTTCAGATACCCGATCCCGAGGAAAGAGTAATTTCCTTCCCCCATGAGCTTTCGGGCGGAATGAGGCAGCGCGTTATGATAGCCATGATGCTCGCGAGAAACCCCCGCCTGCTGATAGCCGATGAGCCGACGACGGCGCTCGACGTGACCGTGGAGGCGCAGGTGCTTTCCATAATGAAGGAGATGTGTAAAAAGCGCGGCGCCTCCGTGCTGCTTATAACTCACAACTTCGGCATAGTCGCGGAAATAGCCGACCGCATAGGGATAATGTACGCGGGCGAAATAGTGGAGGAGGGCGAGGTAGGCGAGATATTCAAAAATCCCCTGCACCCCTATTCCGAGGCCCTGCTGTCGGCCCTTCCGAAGATTAAAAAGAAGGAGGGACGCATTAAAACCATAGAAGGAACGGTTCCCCGAATACTGGAAAAAAAGGCGGAATGCCGCTTCTGCAACAGGTGCCCCTACGCGGATGATATCTGCCGCACCGCAGCTCCCGAGACGAAGTTCGTGTCGGAGGGACACTCAGTGCGTTGCCACAAGAGGTAGAACGAGATGAAACCGATAATACGGATAGAAAACCTGAATAAGCAGTTCACCACCTCGAAAGGCATGTTTTTCGGAAAGAAAAAAACGGTGGATGCGGTCAAGGATTTTTCTTTGGACATCTATGAAGGTGAAATACTCGGGCTGATAGGCGAATCCGGAAGCGGAAAGACCACGCTTGCCAGAGTGCTGCTCGGGCTTTCGCCCGCAAGCGGAGGTTCCGTGGATATAGACGGCTTAAGCATAGTGGACGCGAACCGGAAAACGATTAAGGCCGCCAGAGAAAAATTCGCGGTGGTGTTTCAGGATCCGGCCTCCAATCTCAATCCGCGCCAGACCGTGGAAAGCTCCATAATAAGACCGCTCATAATCCGCGGCGTTCCGGCGGACGAGGCCCGGAAGAAGGCCGCGCTCGCCTTGGAAAGCGTACAGCTGGACGAAAGCTATCTGCAGAGCTACCCACACCAGCTTTCCGGCGGTCAGCAGCAGAGAATAGCCATTGCGAGGGCTCTGGTAATGGAGCCGGAGGTAATGATATTAGACGAACCTACGAGCGCTTTGGACATATCGGTTCAAGCCCAGATACTCAACCTGCTTCTTAAGCTTCAGGAAGAGTTCCGCCTGACCTATCTTATAATAACCCACGACCTCAACGTAATCCGCTACGTTTCCGACCGCATAGCGGTCATGTACATGGGAAGGCTGGTGGAATACGGCGGCATAGACGACGTTCTCGAAAACCCCCGCCACCCGTATACGGACATACTGCTGAGTTCGGTTCCCGTAAGCGACCCGGACGAAAGGGGCTCGGAAAAGCCTAAGTTTTTCGGCGAGCCCGGAGACGTTCCCGAAAATCCGCTTGCCTGCAGGCTCGCTCCGAGATGCCCCAAGGCCGTAGAGGAATGCTTCTGCACCACCCCCGCGCTTAAAGAGGTTTCGCCGGGGCACTTTGCCGAGTGCCTCTTCGTATAAGACAATTTATCACACCAATATGTTACAG
>DAONZO010000106.1:0-4111 GCA_035406945.1 Bacillota bacterium
ACTAGAAGTTCAGTGCGTGACTTGTAATCACTTTTCGCTCACCTTGGTGTTTTTTGTGTACACCTGATAAGAAGTAAGCACGTGCTGAAGCATCCTGTTTCGGGTGGCATGATATATCATTTGATGAAAGGCGGTGTTCATCCGAAGCATCTTCGCCGCGTCGCCCTTCATGGTGTAGAACTCCATCAGCTCGTAGGCTTCCTCGAGCTGTTCGAATTCTTCGTACGTCATGCGCTCTATGGCCCACCTCACCGCTATGCTTTCGTAGGCCTTGCGCAGCTCGTACATATCGTCTATATCCTGCTTGCTTATGCCCACGACGAAGGCTCCGCGATTGGGGATTATATCTATAAGCCCGTCGAGTTCCAGCTTTTGAAAGGCCTCGCGCACAGGGGTGCGGCTGACCTGATATTCCTCGCATATCTTCTGCTCCGTCAGCTTTTCGCCGGCAGCTATCTTGCCCTGCAGTATGTCGTCCCTAAGACTGTTAAAGAGGTCCTGCGGAAGAGAGCTTATCTTCGGCTGCATCATTAACCTGCTTCTCATTATTGTAGCCATGTTTTCCTCTCCGATAATTGCACACAAGTACTCAATAATCTGTATTACCTAATATTATGTAACTGTATACAATGATATCACTTCGCAATATGATTGTCACTAAAAAAGAAAGCCTTGCCTTAAGCTTCTCCTTTCGTGTATCGGATAACAAAATAAATTGTCCGCAAAAAAGACCCGCATAAGCGGGTCTGATAATGCTGCGGCAAACTATGCGTCGGAACGTTTTTTTCCGAGATAGGCCTCCTTTATTCTGTCGTCCTCGAAAAGCTCGGCTCCCGTTCCGCTCATGGTGATGCATCCCGTTTCGAGCACATAGGCCCGATCCGCAATCTGGAGCGCCATGTTCGCGTTTTGCTCTATGAGAAGTATGGTGACTCCTTTGCGATTTATCGTCTCTATTATGGAAAATATGTCCCTTACCACAAGAGGCGCGAGGCCAAGCGAGGGTTCGTCCATCATCATGAGCTTAGGCCTGCTCATCAGCGCTCTTGCCACCGAAAGCATCTGCTGTTCTCCGCCCGAAAGCGTTCCCCCCAGCTGCCAGTGTCGTTCTTCCAGCCTCGGGAAAAGTTCGTATATCCACTTTATATCGCTGTCCAAATCCTCGTTTCTGAGATAGGCTCCGATTTTAAGGTTTTCCAGAACAGTCATGTCCGGAAATATCCTGCGCCCTTCGGGGACCATCGTTATCCCGTGGCCGACAATCGTAGAGGGGTCCACGCCGGTTATGTCCTCTCCGAAGAGCTCCACTTTTCCCCCGGACGGCTTTACGAGGCCGGCTATGGTTCGCAGGGTTGTACTCTTGCCTGCGCCGTTCGCGCCTATCAGCGTTACTATGGATTTTTCGGGAACCTCGAAGCTTATGCCTTTTACCGCTTCGATTCCACCGTAATTCACTTTAAGATCTTTTACCTTAAGCATCTTCGCCCACCCCCAGATATGCATCTATTACTCTGCTATTGTTCTGTATTTCTTCGGGAGTTCCCTCGGCTATGAGGCTGCCGAAATCGAGGACGTATATGCGCTCGGATATCTTCATAACAAGATCCATATGGTGTTCTATCATGAAAATGCTTATGTCGTATCTATCCCTTATGTGGGCTATGAACTCGGAAAGCTCATCCGTCTCCTGAGGATTCATGCCCGCCGCCGGCTCGTCCAGGAGCAGAAGTTGGGGCTCCGTAGCGAGAGCGCGAGCTATTTCCAATCTGCGCTGAAGTCCGTAAGGCAGACTGGAAGCCTGCTCATTCCTGAAGTCGTAGAGCTGATGCTCGTGCAAAAGCTCTTCCGTTTCGCGCCTCATGCGCCTTTCTTCGGCTAAAGACAGGCGAAATACGGATGTGAAAACATTGTGCCTGGCCCTCATGTGCTTGGCTACGAGCACGTTGTCGAAGACGCTTTCTGATTTGAACAGCCTTATGTTCTGAAAGGTCCTGGCGATGCCCAGTTTTGTTATTCGATCGGGAGTGGGACGCAAAACTCTGGGGTATTCATCCCTGTGCTCTCCCATATAGTATTTCTTCATCCTTCCCTGAGGATGGTTGCTTACTATGACTTCTCCCTTGAAGCTTATAGCTCCGTTGGTGGGTTCGTACATCCCCGTAATGCAGTTGAAAGCCGTGGTTTTACCCGCTCCGTTGGGGCCTATCATGGCCACGATTTCGCCTTTATACACATGGAGCGAGAGGTCGTTTACGGCCATTACGCCGCCGAACTGCATCGTGAGGTGTTCGAGACGAAGAACTTCTTCCTTCATAGCGCTTCCCCCTCTCCGCTCTTTCCTTTTTTGAGTTTTAAAGCTTTATCCGAAAACCACCGCAGCGCACCCGCAACGGAAAATTCCCGTCTTCCCATTATCCCCTGACGGTAGAAAAGGACGATGAGCATTATTATTATAGAGAATACGACCTTTCGGAATCCCGTGCGCAGCAGCGGCACCTGCCAATCGCCTATGGTCTGAGGACTGTCCAAAAATCTGAGCCACCACTCCGACGAGGCTATGTACAGGAAGGACGCGAGGACCGACCCGGTGACCGAACCTATGCCTCCGATAACCACTATGAGCAGTATCTCGTATGTCATTGCGGATTTGAAGGCGGAAGCCTGTATGGTGGTTTGGAACATCGCCAGCAATGCTCCGGACACCCCCGCGAAAAATGAGCTTACGATGAAAGCTAACTGCTTGTGAAAGAAGAGGTTTATTCCCATGGCTTCGGCAGCGGTCTCGTCGGCGCATATAGCCTTAAGAGCCCTGCCGTAAGAGGAGTTTATGAGCAGAACTATTATGCCTATGCAAATTCCCGAAACTATTATGGGGAAGAGCGTCGTGTTGTATATCGCATATTTTCTGAGAAGATTCGAGCCGTTTGTGATTCCGCCCAGCTTGTCCCACTGAAATATCGCCCTTATTATTTCCGCAAAGCCGAGGGTGGCTATCGCAAGGTAGTCGCTCTTTAACCTGAGGACGGGAAGACCTATGAAAAAGGCGAAGACTCCGGCGACTACTCCCGCAAGAACCAAGGCCAAGGGAGGCCATATCGTGAACTTGATTATGCCTCCGTCGAAATATTGATAAACGGTCGCGTGCTGATCTAAGGGAATGGTGAATATGCCGTAGGTGTAGGCCCCGACGAGCATAAAACCGGCCTGGCCCAAAGAGAAAAGCCCCGTGAATCCGTTTAAGAGGTTCATCGATACCGCCACGAGGGAGTATATCGCACCTTTTTGCAGAACGGTAAACAGCATGGATGTTTTCGGCATGCTTTGCTCGAGAACGAATATGAGCAGCAGTATGGCAAACACTAAAACGACACCGCCGACCGTGTTCACTTTTCTGTTTTGTTTCAATATATCTGTATCGTGTTTCATATCCATCCCCCCCTTATACCTTGTCTATATTCTTTTCGCCGAAAAGGCCGGAGGGTCTTATTACTAATATCGCTATTAAAAGTGCAAAAGTAAAAGCGTCCGAGAAAGTTGTCCAGCTCAGACCTTTTATTATGTTTTCGCATATGCCTATTATGAAGGCACCTATCACAGCGCCGGGTATGGAGCCTATGCCTCCGAATACGGCCGCCACGAATGCCTTGAGCCCGGGCATCGCTCCCACGCTCGGAGTTACGGCCGTATAGTTCGTAAAGAACAGAAGAGAACCTATCGCCGCCAGAAAAGTTCCGATTATGAATGTGGCGGAGATGACCCTGTCTATTTTTATGCCCATGAGCTGACTCGTTTCAAAATCTCTGGAAACGGCTCTCATGGCCATGCCTATCTTCGTGTGTTTTATTAAGAGCACGAGCAGAACAACCAGAACGAGAGTGAGAATGGGGGTTATGAGTGTGACCATTTTCGTGGCCGAACCCGCTATTGTAACGGTCGAGCTTATCCAGGGGATGGCCGGATATTGCTTTGCGAGACCGCCTGTAACATAAAGGGCAAAGTTTTGTATAAGGTAAGAAACCCCGATTGCCGATATCATTATGGACATTCTGGGCGCGCTGCGGAGCGGTTTGTATGCCACTCTTTCTATTAAAAAGCCTATCAGTACCGTTGT
>DAONZO010000107.1:0-4091 GCA_035406945.1 Bacillota bacterium
CTACGACTCATACAGGGTGGGAGTGCCCTCCGCGGGCGTCTGGCAGGAGATTTTCTCCAGCGACGAGCCGGACTTCGGGGGCTCGGGCCGCACAAACCCCGGAGCGCTTAAGGCGGAGCGCGTTCCGGCCCACGGCTGTAATTATTCCGTAGTGCTTAGAACCCCGCCCGTAGGCGGCCTTATATTAAAAAAGCGAAAGGTTTGATTTGATGTTCAAAGACAAAGAAGATTTTATTGCCCAGCTCAATTATTTTGCGCAGGAGAATGTGAACAGAGACTATGCCGAGTGCGGCGTAAAAGAGCGCTACGAGCTGCTCGCGGGCATGATGGCCGCAAGAGCGCGGGCTATTCAGACGCGCTGCCGCAGAAAGCTAAGAGAAGAGAAGACCAAGCGCGTATATTACTTCTCCTTGGAGTTCCTTACCGGCAGACTTCTAAACAACTATCTCATGAACTTCGGGGTAAGGGAGCTTGCAGCGGAGGCGCTTAAAGACATAGGCGACGATTTGGATTTGCTCTGCGAGCAGGAAAACGACCCGGGTCTGGGCAACGGCGGCCTCGGCCGCCTCTCCGCCTGTTTCCTGGATTCCATGGCGGCTCTCGGGATAGCCGGCAACGGCAACGGCATATTCTACCGCTACGGGCTTTTTAAGCAGGAGATAAAAAACGGGCAGCAGGTGGAAAAGGCGGACAACTGGGCCGAGGGGGGCTTCCCCTGGGCGAGCCGAAAGCCCGAAGAGGCCATAAAGGTTCGCTTCGGCGGCAAGGTTGAGCGCAGCTTCGACGGAGGCTTGCCCCGCTTTAACTGGGTGGGCGGGGAAGAGATACTGGCCGTACCCTACGACGTGCCCATAGTCGGCTTCGGCCGAGAAACCGTCAACAATCTGAGGCTTTGGGGCGCCGAGCCGCTGGAAGAGAATTTCGACATGGAAGCCTTTAACCGCGGCGACTATGCCGGAGCCATGAAGCACCGCGCGGGTGTAATGGCCATAACGGCCATGCTCTACCCCAGCGACAGCGCCGACCCCGGCAAGATTTTGCGCCTTAAGCAGGAATATCTCTTCGTGAGCGCCGGAATAAGCAATATCCTGGATTCTTACAAGAGAAACTACGGTTCGGATCTCTCTGCGCTTCCGGATTATGTCGCCATACAGATAAACGATACTCATCCGGCCCTCTGCGTGCCGGAGCTTTTGCGCCAGCTGATAGACGAGAGCGGCCTAAGCTGGGACGAAGCCTGGGGCATAGTGAATCGCACCATCTCCTTTACAAACCACACCATACTTCCGGAGGCCTCGGAAACCTGGCCCATAGACATATTCAAGAGCCTGCTCCCCAGGGTATACGATTTTGTGGAGGAGATAGACCGCCGTTACAGGGAGGCATTTCCCAAGAACATCGAGCGTTGGCCGGAAGTCTTAAAAAATACGGCCGTGCTCTGGGACGGCAAGATTCGCATGGTCAATCTTTGCATAATATCCGCGCACTCGGTGAACGGAGTTGCCGCCATGCACAGCGAGATACTGAGGACCCGCGTGCTTGCGGACTTCTACCGCCTTATGCCGCATAAGTTCAACAACAAGACCAACGGAGTGAGCCACAGGCGTTTCCTTGCGGAGTCGAACCCCTCCTACGCCTCTTTAATTACATCGGCGATAGGCGACGGATGGCTGAAAGAACCGCAAAAACTGGCGGAGCTTTCGGCTTTTGCAAACGACCCCGCCTTCCTGGAAGAAGCCGCGAAGTCCAAGCTTCTTAACAAGGAGAGGCTCGCCGCTTACGTGGAAAAGAAATCGGGTGTAAAGCTGAATCCCTCGCTCATATTCGACGTTCAGGTTAAGAGGTTTCACGGCTACAAGCGCCAGCTTCTCAACCTCTTTAAGATAATGGCTCTCTACGATACCCTTAAGGAAAGCCCCGGCGCGGACATCGCGCCCACCGCCTTCATACTGGCGGGCAAGGCCGCGCAGTCCTACGACTTTGCCAAGGACGTCATACGTCTTGCGAATGCCGTCGCGGACAAGATAAACTCCGACCCCGATGTGGCCGGAAAGCTGCAGATGGCCTTTGTGCCCAATTTCAGCGTGTCGAACGGCCAGCTGATATACCCCGCCGCGGACATATCCGAGCAGATTTCAACCGCCGGCATGGAAGCCTCCGGCACCGGCTGCATGAAGTTCATGATGAACGGAGCCGTGACCTTAGGAACGCAGGACGGGGCCAACGCCGAGATAGCCGAGGCGGTCGGTCCGGATAATATACGCATCTTCGGCCTTACGGCCCCCGAGATAGACGAGATAAAGCGCAGGTACAGTTATTACAGCTGGGACGAATACAACGCAAGCAGCCGCTTGAGCAAGGTGGTGGACCATCTTGAAAACGGCTTCTACGCTTCGCCCGCCGGTTCTTTCTCCGTCATATGCGACCAGCTTATGAGAAGCAACGACGAGTTCTTTGTGCTTAAGGATTTTGATTCCTATATGGAGGCATGGTTGGAGCTTTCTTCGCTTTACGCCGACCGGCAGCGCTGGATGCGCATGTCGGTGCTGAATACGGCGGCATCGGGACGTTTTTCGAGCGACCGCACCATACGCGAGTACGCTTCGGATATATGGAACATACGGACTGCGAGGTGATAGTATGTCGAACAGAAAAGAATGCATAGCCATGATACTGGCAGGAGGCCAGGGCAGCCGCCTTTTGGCGCTCACAAAGCAGATTGCAAAGCCCGCGGTGTCCTTTGGGGGAAAGTACCGGATAATAGACTTTTCCCTCTCCAACTGCGCAAACTCCGGCATCACGACTGTGGGGGTGCTTACGCAGTACAGGCCCTATCTGCTCAACAACTACATAGGAAACGGAGCTTCCTGGGATCTGGACGTGAGCGCCGGAGGTGTCTTTATACTGCCCCCCTACGCTACGGAAGCCGGGGGTCAGTGGTATGCGGGAACCGCCGACGCCATATACCAGAATCAGGACTTTATAGACGGTTTCGATCCCGAATACGTTCTGATTCTTTCCGGAGACCATCTCTACAGCATGGACTACCGCGAAATGCTCAGGACCCACGTGGAAAAGGGCGCGGACCTTACGATTTCCGTAATGAGGGTTCCTATGGAGGAAGCCTCGCGCTTCGGCATAATGAGCGTGAATGAAGACGGGCGCATAGTCCGCTTTGCGGAAAAGCCGGCGCAGCCGGAGTCCAATCTTGCCTCCATGGGCATATACGTTTTCAGCGCGGCGGTTCTTAAGCGCGTGCTGAAAGAGGACAGCAAAAATACTTCTTCCGACCACGATTTCGGGAAGAACGTAATACCGGCCATGCTTGCCGCAGGCTACGGGCTTTACTCCTACGAGTTTGACGGTTATTGGAGAGACGTGGGAACCATACAGACCTACTACGACACCAGCATGGAGTTTCTGGCCGAAGAGCCTCCCATAGATTTAAGCTCCAAGACCGCGCCTATAATGAGCCACGAAAATCCCGACCCCGCGCAGTTCATAGGGCCTCAGGCCCGGCTTTCCAACTGCGTCGTCGCCAACGGAGCACAGGTCTTCGGAAGGGCGGAGCGCTCAATAATAGGCAGCGCGGCTTTCGTGGCGGAAGGCGCTGAAGTAAAGGACTCCATACTGCTTCCCGGATGCTCGGTGAAGCATGGCGCAAGGGTCTTGCGCACAATAGTCGGCGAGGGAGCCGTAGTTGAGGCGGGGGCTTCCGTTGGAAGTCTTGACGGCGAAATTACGGTCTACGCGTAAGGAGGTGCATAGGATGAACACTGTAATAGGACTTATCTCCGCCAATTACGACACTCCGGGTCTGGGCGAGCTTTCCGCGGAACGCACCGTAGCGTCCATGCCGTTTGCCGGCCGCTACCGCCTGCTCGACTTTCCGCTCTCCGCCATGATAAACGCCGGAATCACCACGGTCGGCCTCATAACTCCCTATAAGTACAGGTCGATAATAGACCATGTGGGCGCGGGAAAGGAGTGGTCGCTGGATCGCAAGCACAGCGGCCTGTTCGTGCTTCCCGGATCGGTTTACGGCATATCCGCGCCGGACAGCAGGCTGCTCATTAAAGACCTGCGCAGCA
>DAONZO010000108.1:0-2247 GCA_035406945.1 Bacillota bacterium
GGAGCTATGTAACCCGTTGAAGAAAAAACTCACAACAATACTGTTGGCGCTTGTCTTGCTTTGCGCTCTTTGCGCCTGCAGCCTTGCCTCGGAACTGAACGTGAGCGTCGTTTCGCCCCAAGACGAAAACGTGCTTCATCTGGCGCTTACGGAGGACATACTCTCCCCGGATGTTCAGGTGGCGGGCTGCGACGAGATCGCCTCCAACATATATAATCGCCTGCTCCGCTTAGAGGAGAACCCCGACGCCTCCGCTTCCATAGCGGGGGATCTTGCCGAGAGCTACGAGCTTTCCTATGACGGGCGGGTCTATACCTTTCACCTGAGGGAAAACGTCTCTTTTCATAACGGCGAAAGCTTTGAGGCCGACGACGTCCTCTACACCATAGACAGGATGCTGAGGCCCGATACCGGGGCTCTGCCCAATGAGGCCGCAACTTATATCTACGGCGCCTACGACGTGATGTACGGAGAAGCCGAAAGCGTTGAGGGAAGCGGCGTCATCGTGATTGACAAATACACGGTGAAGATCATCTTGAGAGAGCCGTGGCTTCCCTTTCTTGCCAGCCTCTGTACCCCCGCCTGGTCCATCTACAACCGCGACGCAAAGGCGGCAGGTGCTTACAGCATAGGTACGGGCCCCTATATCTTCGACGAATGGGTGGCGGGAGATTATATTTTCCTGCGCGTAAACGACAATTATTTTGCGGAGCGCGCCCAGACGGACGGGGTGCTGTACCGGATAGTTCCGAGTCCGGAAGCCCAGCTTGCCATGTTCATAGCCGGCGAGCTCGACATAGTCAAGGTGGACGGAAACGAAGCCCTTATAAACTCCTATTTAGGCGACTCCGAAACGAAGGATTACGTGATTGCCGAAAAGAAGCTCAACACGTATTTTTACGCGATGAACCAGAACCTTGCCCCCTTTAACGACGTGGAGGTAAGGCTGGGGCTGCAGAAGGCTCTGGACCGCAGAAGCATATTGGCGGAGGCTTTCAGTTCTCAGGGACTGCTTTTGAACGGGATTCTGCCGTCCGGAATTCAGGGCTACGACAGAAGCATGAGCCGCATTAAACTCGACAGAGAGGCTGCCATGGAGCTCTTTGCAAAGGCCGGTTACTCGGAAGGCTTCAAGCTCACCATATGTCAGAACGGAATCGACCCTAAGGAAAATCTGATAAACAGCATGGTTGCCGAGCAGCTTTCCGCATGCAGCATCAATGTTTCAATCAAGGATATGAAGCCCGCCGACTTTTACGCAGCGAAAACCGGAGGGAGCCTGCCCATGCACCTTTGCCATATCAGCATAGACCTCAACGAGCCCTATCTGATTATAGGCAAGGTTTTCGGGCTTAACGAGAACGTGCGCTATTCGCTCAACATAGCGGACGACGAGCTGCTGGGCCGCATAGAAGCGGCGAAAAACATAGCCGACCCGGCCGAAAGAGCAGGCGAGTACGCTAAGATCGAAACCCTCCTTGTCTCCGATGACGCGGCGGTAATTCCCTTGTTTCAGGTATATTCCTACGTTCTTTTAAATCCGCGGGTGGACAATTACGGCGCTGCGGGAGATTGCGTGGCGAGCTTCTCACTCAAGTAAGCAAGACCCATTGACATTTATTGTTAAATTATGTAAAATTACCTCAGGCTGAAATACGTTTGAGGTTTTATTATGAAAAAAGCGGGGGATATATTAAATACGCTTAAAAAATATGTGCTCACGGCCTTTATTTTGCTGAGCGTCATAATGAACGCGTGGAATTACATACGAGGCGATTATGCGCTTGAACCGGGAAAATTATATGAGTGGCAGCTTCGTTCGGAAGAAAACGCGACAAAAAACGAACAGGAAAGCCGGCTTCCTCGAAAACCGAAAGGAGAAGGGGACAGCGAGGTAAAGATAATCGGAAGCGAAACCGCGGAAAGCAAAAGCGAAGAGGAAGGTCTTTGTGTAAACATCAATTCGGCCGGATCGGAAGAGCTTCAGAAACTGAACGGGATAGGTCCGGCCAAGGCCGAGGCCATTATTGAGTATAGGGAAAAGTACGGAGGCTTTGTATGCATAGAAGAAATTATGGAAGTAAAGGGGATAGGTGAAGGCATATTCGCCAAGATCAGAGAATACATCTCGGTTGATTGATATTTTTTTCTATGATAATATCAAGGCGCAGAGTTTATCAACGAGGAATTTATATATGATAACCAAATCCGACATCGACAGAATCAACGAATTGGCCCGCAAGAAAA
>DAONZO010000108.1:2257-4074 GCA_035406945.1 Bacillota bacterium
AGCCGAAGGACTTACGCAGGAGGAAATCGAAGAGCAAAAGCTTCTTCGGGAGAAATATCTCGCGGATTTTCGAAAACGCTTTAAGGCCGAATTGGAAAACATAGAGATAGTGGAGCCGGACGATCCCTGCCTGCTCAAAAACAGGAGGAAACACTGATGAATACGCCGAAAGAAAAAGTGATATTAGGCTTTTCGGGAGGGGTGGACAGCGCCTGCTGCGCAATTATGCTCAAGGAGAAAGGATACGATGTCATCGGCCTGTATATTGAAGTGCTCGAGCCTTCCGATAAAAGCGCCCTGTCCGCCGCTCAAAAAGCGGCCGAGGCAATAGGCATGGAACTCGTTGTGCGCGGCGCGGCCGAAGACTTCGAAGAGCTCGTAATAAAGCCTTTTTGCGACAGTTATGCCTCCGGCGAAACACCCAATCCCTGTGTGCGCTGCAACCCGGCGCTCAAGTTTGCGATTCTTGCGGAAGAAGCCGACAGAAGAAACGCCCAATACATAGCTAGCGGCCACTATGCAAGGCTTGAATTTTACAATAAATATTATTATGTAAAGCGTGCTAAATGTCTCGAAAAGGACCAGTCGTACATGCTTTGCAGGTTGACGCAGACTCAGCTTTCAAGACTACTGCTGCCCATGGGAGATATGTTTTCCAAGCAGGAGGCGAGGGAGCTTCTCCGAAGCCGGGGTATTCCGAATTCGGAGGCAAAAGACAGTCAGGACATCTGTTTCCTCCCCGATGGAGATTATCGAAGCTTTCTTGTCGGCAGAGGAATAACGGCGGCGAAAGGAAACTTTATTTCCCCCGAAGGTGAGATTTACGGTCCTCACGAAGGGAGCTTCTGTTATACCGTAGGTCAGAGAAAAGGATTGGGCATAGCGCTCGGAAATCCCGTCTTCGTATCGGAAATAAGGCAAAACGGGGACGTTGTTTTAAGTCCGGAAGAAAAACTCCTGAAAAAACATGTTGAGATCCGGGATGTAATGTATACCGGCCTGGATGCCGTAAAGGGCGGCCAATTTACCGCAAAGCTGCGCTACACGAAGCAAGAGGCGGAGTGTTTTCTGGAACCTATCGGACAGGCCGAGGCCCTTCTTATGTTCAAAACGCCGCAGCGCGCTCCCGCGCCGGGTCAGGAAGCCGTAGTTTATGATGGCGAACGCATAGTTGCCTGCGGAAAAATAGCGGGAAGCTATTGACTTGCCGCCGCAAGTCTTGTAAAATCAATGACAATTGAACAGGGCGAAGACGAAGAAGAGTAGATTCACAAGCTGCGGCACAGAGAGAGGGGACGGTGAAAGCCCTTGCGCAGACTGCTTCGAAGCCGCTTCCGAGCCCGATTGCAACGAGATGTCCGGCGAAGCCGGGCAATTAGGGTGGTACCGCGAGAAGAACTCGCCCCTAAGTGGGGCGGTTTTTTATTTTTTAACATGGAGGTCAATTAAATGCGATACAGAGGATTAAACGAAATCAGAGACATGTTCCGGGATTTCTGGGTTTCCAAGGAACACTATCCAAGAGGCAGCTATTCTCTGGTTCCCGAAAACGACAAGAGCCTGCTTCTGATAGCGGCCGGAATGGCTCCCCTCAAGCCCTATTTTTCCGGCGCCGCGACACCGCCCTCAAAGAGGATGGTGACCTGTCAGAAGTGCATACGTACCAACGACATAGACAATGTGGGCCACACCGCCCGTCATAACACCTTTTTTGAAATGCTCGGCAATTTCAGTTTCGGGGATTATTTCAAAGAAGAGGCTATTGCGTGGGCATGGGAATTCTCAACGGAATGGCTTAAGCTTCCCGCGGAAAGGCT
>DAONZO010000109.1:0-4042 GCA_035406945.1 Bacillota bacterium
GACTCAGCTCATAGGCGCCGTAAAGGCCGTATTCCGTTCCTGGGACAACCCCAGAGCCAATGTCTACCGCAGAGACAACGACATTCCGTTTTCCTGGGGGACAGCCGTCAACGTACAGGCTATGGTCTTCGGAAACATGGGCGACGACTGCGGCACGGGGGTTGCCTTCACCAGGGACCCCGCAACCGGCGAAAAGGAGCTCATGGGAGAGTTCCTTACCAATGCCCAGGGCGAAGACGTGGTTGCCGGGATTCGCACACCCATGCCGATAAGCCATATGGCGGAGCTGTTTCCGGAGGCTTTTGAAGAATTTAAGAAGGTTTGCGATGTACTCGAAAACCACTACAGAGACATGCAGGACATGGAGTTTACCGTTGAACACGGAAAGCTCTTTATGCTCCAGACAAGAAACGGCAAGCGCACCGCGCATGCGGCGCTCAAGATAGCCTGCGATCTTGTAGACGAGGGCATGATAGATGAAAAACACGCCGTCTCCATGATAGATCCGCGCAACCTCGACACCCTGCTTCACCCGACTTTCGATGAAAAGGCCCTTAAGAAAGCCACTCCCATAGGCAGGGGCCTGGGAGCCTCTCCGGGAGCCGCTTACGGTGCCGTCGTGTTTACCGCGGAGGAGGCCAAGGAAATTGTAGAAAATGACCCCACCGCAAAGGTAATACTCGTGAGGCTCGAAACTTCTCCCGAGGACATAGAAGGCATGAAGGCCGCCAAGGGCATACTCACCGCCCGCGGAGGCATGACATCTCACGCCGCCGTAGTTGCCAGAGGAATGGGTGAGTGCTGTGTCGCCGGCTGCGGAGAGCTTAAGATAGACGAGCAAAGTAAAACCTTTACCCTCGGCGGAAAGCTGATAAAAGAAGGCGAATTCATATCCCTTGACGGCTCCACCGGAAAAATTTACGAGGGTATTCTTCCCACCGTTGAAGCTCGGATTGTCGGTGAGTTCGGCCGCATAATGAGCTGGGCGGATAAATACAGAAGGCTTCGGGTAAGAACCAACGCCGACACTCCCAAGGACGCGGCAAAGGCGGTGGAGCTGGGTGCGGAAGGAATAGGCCTTACCCGCACCGAGCACATGTTCTTCGAAGAAGACAGAATACCAATCTTTCGCGAGATGATTTTCTCCGACAACAGGGAGCAGCGCGAGGCCGCCTTGGCGAAATTAGAACCCGTGCAGCAGGCGGACTTCGAGGGTCTTTACGAGGCCATGCAGGGCTTCCCGGTAACCATACGTTTCCTGGATCCCCCCTTGCACGAGTTCGCTCCCAAGGAAGAGTTCGAGATTCAGGAGCTCGCAAAGAATCTGGGAAAGAGCGTCGAAGAGATAAAGGAATACATAGAATCTCTGCACGAGTTCAACCCCATGATGGGTCACAGGGGTTGCCGTCTGAACCTCACCTATCCGGAAATCGCGGTGATGCAGACCGGCGCCGTCATTAAGGCCGCTCTTGCCGTTCAGGCGAGACATCCCGAGTGGACCATGGTTCCCGAGATAATGATTCCTCTTGTGGGTGAGGCTAAGGAATTTCTGTATGTAAAGGACATAGTGGTGAGGACTGCCGACGAGCTGATAAAGGCCGCGGGAAGCGAGCTTAAGTACCTCGTCGGAACCATGATAGAGATTCCTCGTGCCGCGATCACGGCCGACGAAATAGCTGTCGAAGCCGATTTCTTCTCCTTCGGTACCAACGACCTTACGCAGATGGGCTTCGGCTTCTCCAGAGACGACGCCGGGAAATACCTTCAGGCCTATTACGACAATAAGATATTCGAAAACGACCCCTTTGCCAAGATAGACCGTGTGGGAATAGGCAAGTTTGTAAAGATTGCCTGCGAGCTCGGGCGCTCCGTAAAGCCGGAGCTTCACTTGGGCGTCTGCGGCGAGCACGGCGGCGACCCGTATTCGATTGAATTCTTCAATGAAATCGGCCTCGACTATGTGTCCTGCAGCCCCTTCAGGGTGCCCATCGCAAGGCTCGCGGCGGCGCAGGCGGCCATCAAGCAAGGAGAGAAAAAGTAGTCCCGTTTAACAACATAAGCGTATTAAAACGAGCGTCTGCCGGGAAATCGGCAGACGCTTTTGCATCGTATAAAAAAAGCGGCACGGCCGCAGCCTGCAACAGCGGCACGCTCCCGCCGCTTTATTAATGCAAAACATCTCTTAGTGCATATGTTAGGCGAGCTGATTTCCCTGATGGGGGCGGTGAATATATGCTAATATACTAGCGATTAATTGACTTTTTGCACCGAAAGTGCTAATATATTAGCAAATAGGAGGTTTGGATTATGGTATTGGAGACGCCGTACGAAATGGCTGCCGGTGTCGCAAGCAGATTCCGGGATGTTCGAGCTGCAAAAAAAATTACAATAAGGTCACTAAGCGAAAAAAGCGGTGTCCCGTATTCTACTATTCGCAGGTTCGAAAGCAGCGGAGAAATATCCTTTCTTTCCTTTGTTAAGATTACATCCGCAATCGGGGAAGATAAAGAGATTCTGGGGCTGTTTTACAACGTGATTCCGGGTTCAATAGAGGAGCTTATTCGTGGAAACCGTAGATAAACTGGAAATTTACTATGACGGCAGGCATGTCGGCGCGATTGCTCCGTATAACAAATATCAGTCTGCTTTCGAGTATTCGGAGGAATGGCTGTATAACGGATTTTCTATCAGCCCGTTTTCTTTGCCGTTAGAGAGGGGTGTTAAAATCGCCAAAGCGGATCCCTTCGACGGTGTTTTCGGCGTTTTCGCAGACTCGCTTCCCGACGGCTGGGGCAGACTTTTGCTTGACCGAATGCTGCGTAGGGAAGGCGAACGTCCCGAAGAAATCACTGTTCTGTCACGGCTGTCGATTGTCGGCGATTCCGGTATGGGCGCTTTGGAATACAGGCCGATGTACCGTTTGGACTCGGATGTCGCGGCGATAAGTCTGGACAGACTGGCATCCGAATGTAAAAAGTTGCTATTGTTAGAAGAATCAGAAGATTTGGACACATTGTTTGTGCTCGGAGGATCTTCCGGTGGAGCAAGACCCAAGGTCATGATGAAGCTTGACGATGGGGAATGGATTATAAAATTCCCGTCTTCCGGCGACCCCGATAATATAGGCGTTATGGAATATGAATATAATCTATGTGCCAAGGCGTGCGGGATTGATATTCCCGAGCCGCGCTTGTTCCCGTCATCAAATGGCCCGGGTTTTTTCGGAAGCAAAAGGTTTGACAGGGAGATGAACGAAAGCGGCGAACGAAAAATCCATGTTGCGTCGGCTTCGGCGCTATTAGAGGTTTCGCATAGAGTTCCCGCGCTGGACTGTACGTCCCTGATGGCCCTCACATGGCAGCTGACAAAGCGGGCGGAAGATCTTCGAAAAATGTTTACGCTGATGTGTTTTAATGTTTTTGCTCATAACAGAGACGATCATTCGAACAACTTCAGTTATATTTGCAACAGCGGCGTATGGCGTTTTGCGCCCGCCTATGATTTGACATATTCCAATTCCATCGGAGGCGAACACGCCACAAGCGTCGCAGGGGAGGGAAAATCTCCGGGGATAGAGGACATCCTGCGGGTTGCTAAAAAAGCAGGTATGAAAGTGTCTCGGGCACGACAGATTGCGGAGCATGTAAGAGAAGTCGTTAACGCCAGACTCTATAAATATCTTGCAAGATAGCGGATATGTTTTCGGCATTTTCAAGAAGACCACAGGACAGGGGAAGTACATGAAACATTACGATATACAAGGCATGGGCTGCACAGCCTGCAGCGCGAGGGTGGAACGGGCTGTGAGAGTTGTTCCGGGTGTGGAAAGCTGCGCGGTAAACCTTCTTACAAATTCTATGGGCGTTGAGGGAACAGCGTCCGAAGAGGACATAATCAAGGCTGTGGAAGATGCGGGATATTCCGCTTCGAGAAAGCCCGACAAAGCCGAAGTAAGCGCGGAGCTATGGTACGAAGACGCGCTTAAGGACACGGAAACGCCGAGGCTGAAGAAAAGACTGATAAAGTCTGCGGCGGGGCTTTC
>DAONZO010000110.1:0-4025 GCA_035406945.1 Bacillota bacterium
AGGATCGGCGCAAGGACGAAAGCCGCCGAAAAAGACGACAAAACCAAGGAGCCCGCATCTGAAAAGCCCGATAAAACCCCGGAAAAAGATTCTCGGACGGGGAAATATACTCCAAAGGATATCGGCATAATAAGCTTCGACGAAGACGACGAGCTTCCCGAGGCCGAGGTGACGAGCGTAGACACCATAGTGGAGACCCTGCGCTGCATACTGGCCGAAGAGTCCGACGACGACGGCTGGGTCGCCACGAGCGACCTCGGAAACCGGCTGCTTAAGCGCTACTCGGATTTCGACGTCAGAAACTACGGCTTTACAAAGCTGACATCCTTCCTCAAATCGCTAAAAGGCTTTGAAATGAAGTCCATAAAGAGCGACAACTCGAACGTAAAGCACGTGTATCTAAGAGAACTCCTGCCCGACAGAGAATGACGAAAGCTGAAAGAATCGAGACGCAAAAGCTGCGCTTAAAAGAAATGAGCGTCCACGAGGAAAGACTGCGCAAGGCCGGGAAAAAACTGATATGCGGCGTGGACGAAGTCGGCCGAGGCCCTTTGGCCGGGCCCGTGGTCGCGGCGGCCGTAATCCTGCCGGAGGATTTTTCCATCCTCGGAGTGGACGATTCGAAAAAGCTCTCCCCAAAGCGTCTGGAAGAGCTTTTCGAGCAGATAAGAGAAGCCGCAATATTCTATGCAATCGGCCGCGTAGAGCCGCAGCGCATAGACGAGATAAATATACTGGATGCCACAAAAGAAGCGATGACAGAGGCGATTTACGGCCTTCCCGCGCGTCCCGACCATGTCCTTATAGACTCGATCAACATTAAAGGCTTGGATATTCCTCAAACTTCAATCGTGCACGGCGACTCGGCTTCCGTTTCCATAGCCGCCGCCTCGATTCTGGCAAAGGTTACGAGGGACCGGGAGATGATAGAAATGGCTGAAATCTACCCGGGCTATGCCTTCGAAAGCAATAAGGGCTACGGCACAAAGGCGCACTACGAAGGCCTGAAAGCCCTGGGCCCCTGCCCTATTCACAGGAAAAGTTTTTTATAGAACCAAATAATATAAGGGAGCACCACGTTGTATCGTACGATACAGCTGAAGCGCCCCTTTTTAGTTTCGGGATTTTTCCCCTTGCTTTGCCTGTTATGAATATTCCCCCTTATGAGTTATGGGTTTATTGATTTCTGAACTTCTCATCCTCATTTTATTGATTCAGATATTCCAGCGGATCTACCGCTTCTCCGTTGAGCAAAACTCCGAATGAAACATGAATTCCGGTAGCCATTCCGGTGTTACCTGCAATGCCGACGGTAGTGCCGGCCGAAACCACGTCCCCGACGTTTACGCTTATCGATGAAAGATGCCTGTAGAACGTCTTTATTTCGCCCTCGTGGTTTGCGTCAGGATTGTGAAGTATTACAACGTAATATCCATATAAATCGTCAAATTCTGCTGTTTCAACGGTTCCCGGAAAGACCGCGAACACTTCGTCCCCCTCGCTTGCCTCTATGCTTATGTGATCGCTCCATTCAACGGAATTGTCGACCGGATGAATACGCTCCCCATACATAGAGGTTATCCTCGTGTTCGCGCAGGGCCAAATCCATTGAGCGGACTCAGATGTTATCGTGTCGTCCTGCGGAGCCCCTTCGGGCAAATCAGGTTCTGCTGCGGAAACAGCCCAATCTTCCACGCCGGGGTCAGTGTTTCCGTTCTCCGCCGCACCAAGCTCCGGAGCGACTTCACTTATTTCGGAGGGACTTGCCACTTCCTGCACATCTTCCCCACCGGCAGTAACGGGTTTTGTTAAAAAGCAGGCCGCCGCTATTACACAGGCCGCAACGGCCAGCACCATTATGATGCTACTCGGTTTTTTGTATTTCATAATCCCTTTTACCCTTTCTTTCACACCCAGCTCCCCAAATGCCAAGTTGAACACAAATACTTTTCTTTTAGGACTATAAAAACTCAGCAAAGATTCCGAGTATTCGGCCCTATCGACGCTGTGCATGCGCGCGAGCACCTTTTCGTCGCAGGCCATTTCGATATCTCTGCAAAAGAGAAAATAGGAAAGCCAGACAAGCGGATTGAACCAATGCACGGCTAAAACCAGATATCCTATTATCTTAAGAATATAGTCTTTACGGCTTATATGGGCATGTTCGTGAGCTAAAACGTACTTAAGGTTCGCTTCGGAAAGCCCGGACGGGATATATATCTTAGGTTTAACAAGTCCGAATATAAACGGCGATTCTATGTCATCGCATACATAGACGTTTTCTTCGATATGCACGGCCGCGGCGACCCGGCGTTTAATGTGCAGAGAAGTTATGACCAAATAACAAAGCAGAACGGTCGCCCCTATAAGCCATGCGTAAGCAGCAAGCGATATAAAATCCGGCGCGGAAAGCGTCGAAGTTAATTCTCCTGTGACGGGCGAAGCCGGCTCGAGAGGCGGCAGCGCGTGTTGAGTACCGGCGGGAATCAAAGGCGACGAAGCCGAGACCTGTGGCGCAAGATTCGCAGCGGCGTTGTAAACAGTCTTGGGCAAAAATTCTGTTCTCGGAACGAGACTGAATATGCTTTCCAAAGAAAACGGAAGGGTGAGCTTTACCGCCACAAGCGCCCACAAAATGCCATTGACCCACTTGGAAGCGCGGCGAAACACAAAACGAAACACCACGGCTGCGAGTATGATCCAGATTGCGTCCATGCTCATGTTCAGAATTTTAAGAAAAACAGTGCTCATAGCTACTTTTCCTTTCTGAATTCGTCTATCATCTGTTGAATTTCGTCTATCTCTTCGTCGCTGAGCCTCTTGCGCGACGCAAAGGCGGCTATAAAAGCCGGAAGCGAGCCGTCGAAGCTGGCCTCTACAAATTTCTCGCTTTTCTTAGAGTAGTAATCCTCTCTCGAAATGACCGCGCTCACAATTCCGTTCACATTCCGAAACAGACCCTTCTCGCAGAGTTTGCGAAGAACCGTATACGTAGTCGGCTTCTTCCAGTTCAATTTCTTCTCGCAAATCTTGACGAGTTCACCCGAAGCAATAGGCTCCTTCTGCCATATGATATCGGCAAACAGCGACTGTACCTCACCTAATTCGATGTTCATAATTTTGTCTCCTTTTGGTTTATCCTTTATAAACCTGCGCTTAGTTTACTCCAAGTAAACCAATTTGTCAACACCATTTCTAAAAAAAATCGCCCCCGCTTTTTTTAAGCGGAGGCGATTTATGTTTGGTAATGCTTTATCTGATTTTTCTGGCTTCGGTGTAGTAGCGTTTGTCCTCGGCGTGACCCATTGAGAAGGTCTTCCTCGGAAGCACTCCGTCGGCCATGACGGTCTTGAAGAGCTGTTCCTTGCCCATTCCGGGAAGGAGGAAGGCTATGTTTCCGGGCCTGCTGCCGAGTTCTTCCGTAACGGCGTCTCCGTGGATATAGTCCACTTCCAAATCGTCTTTCTTTACGTACTCGTCCAAGAAGGTCTGCAGAGTCGCGACGGCAAGCTGAAACTTGGGATCGGGAATCGTTACAAATCCCTTGTGTCCCTCGTAGCAGTAGGCTATGCAGTGTCCCTCGCCCCTGCCTTCGCAGCTTCCGGGATAAGCGGCCTTGAATGCTTCGAGCAGCTTTTCCGGCTCGCAGTCGAAGACGACGCGGTGTATGGGCTCGAACTGCAGGGCTTCGTCGTGGTTGTTGACGACCTCGACCAAGGCGTATCTTGCGGGAATATTCGCCCACTCTTCCTTCTGCGTAAGTTTCTTGAGGTCTTCGTAGCACTGCTTTGCGGTCGCGAGCGAGTGGTTTCCGTCGCCTACCGCAAAGAGCAGAGGCGCTACGCCCTTAAGCCCGTACTTCGCTTCCATGGCTTCGGGGGAAGTGAGCGCCTGCAGAGCGCCTGCAACGGCGTCCTTTTGCGCCTCGGTAAGCTTGTAGCCTTTAATGCGGCCGCCGCCTTTCATGAGTTCAAAATCGTAGAGTTTTTCCATGGAGCCTGCGCCCGCGGTGATCGGCTCGATGA
>DAONZO010000111.1:0-4013 GCA_035406945.1 Bacillota bacterium
TGAGATAAATGTTGAAACCCGCGAGCACCGAGGGTACAAAGACGGCGAAAACCGCCAAAACGGTGAAGGACATTGACACTATCGTATTGAGACCCTTTATGCCTCCGAACAGCAGCAGGAGACCTAAAAAAACGACCCCGAGCCACATTACGGGCTCGAACCTCGCATAGCCGGCGAAGACCCATTCGGCATCGCCCTCCATGATGCCGTAATTGTAAAGTATTACTCTGTCTCCTACGGCGACGGGCTTTTCCTCCGAAGAAGCCATAAGATAATTGTCGCTCGTCTGAACCGCAAGAAGGCTTTCTCCCTTATGGGCTCCGGCAATCACCTCGGCGTAAAAATACTGATTGTAATTCGAGTAAGAAAGCTCCTCGCTTACGGACTCTTCCACCATTTCGCCCATCTCGCTCACCACGGCCTTTGCCGTATGGGCGCCGCCCTCGTCGAAAATGTCCAATTTCGCGGAAGCTATGCGGTTGCCGAGAAAGAGCAAAAATGCGGAAACTACAAAGGTGATTCCCCAGACAAAGGCCTTTTTGAATTTCGTTTTGCTTAATCTGATCTTACTCATTGATTTCTCCCAGTGGTACGAGGCTCGTTCCGCCGTCGGGTTTTTCGGCAGGAGCGAATATTTCGGTCCTCAGCACGCGGACAGCCTCCTTTTCTATTTTCAAGCCGTTAAAACGCCACAGGGCTTCGGCAAGGGACAGCGGATTCAAGCTTCGGTTGCTTGCACAGCACAGCCGCATTACAAGCCTGACCCGCCCGTCTTTGCGTTCGGCCTCTCTGAGTTCAAATACCATGTCCTTTACATCTTTTTCGACGGGTTTTTTGGTCTTCTTGTCACGCTTTATTATAATAATATGTTCGGAGGAAAGAAAGTCCTCTATGTGAAGATCCGGTAAAGAGGCGGCCGGAGCAGTAAGCTCGTACGATGCCGAATCCGTCCTTGTGGAAAGATTCTTGTAGCTGTGCGGAAGCCTGACGCAGGATAAAAACTCCAGACCCTCCGGAAAAGTTGCGTTAAGAGCCTCTAAAAGCCGGCGCTCGTCGTATTCTTCGGGCGAAAGCATCTCAAAATAGTCGCCTATGCTTTCAAAGCCCAAGGACAGCGCGGCGGCCAAGTTTATCATCTCCCGCGGATTATAGCCTTGGCTATAGGCGACTTTAATGCCGGCGCGCCTGATGCTTCTCCGGAAAAGGCGCTGAAGATCCAAATGCGATATGAAACGGAGATATCCCGTTTTTTTGAACTTGAATACATATCTGTGCATAAGATTTAACGCGAGAGGCAGCCTTCCCGGCTGCATTCGATATATTGATTTATGCCGCAGCCGTTGCAGCCTAAACGGCAGTCGGGCGTGGTTTCCGCCTTAAGAGCCCGCTCCCACTCGGAGAGGAGATAGTCCTTGGAAACGCCGCAGTCTATTATATCCCAGGGCAAGGCGGCATCCTGTTCGTAGCCGGCAAGCGCGGGATAGTCGTCTCCTATTCCCGTTTCCTTCAGCGCCTCTTCCCAGGCTTCCTGAATAAAGCCCTCGGTCCAGGCGTCGAAGCAGCAGCCCTTGGAGCGGGCCTTTCTTAAAGTCTCGCCGAGCTCGCGCCCGCCGCGGGCGAAAACGGCCTCCAGGCGGCTTGCGAAATTCCCGTGGTAGCGGTAGTTGACACCTTTGATTTTCCTCAGGCTGTCGCGCAGATATAGATGCTTGCGTTCAAAGTCTTCGAGGCTGTTCTGAGGCACCCGTTCAAAGGGCGTGCAGGGTTTGGGCACGAAGTTCGAAACACTGACACCGACGTTAAATCGTCCTCTGCGTCCCCCGTTTTTATCTGTGGCAAGACTCATTATCCGCGACACAAGGTCCACGATTCCGTCAAGGTCCTCGTCGGTTTCCGTGGGAAGACCGACCATAAAATAGAGCTTGACCGAAGTCCATCCGAGCTCTATTGCCGTATCAATGGCCTTGAAAATATCGTCTTCGGTGACGTTCTTGTTAATTACGTCCCGAAGCCTCTGGGTTCCGGCTTCCGCGGCAAATGTGAGACCCGTTTTCCTCACCCCCTGGAGTTCGTTGAGTATGCTGAAAGCATAATTGTCCATTCTAAGTGACGGAAGGGATAAGGATATGCTGTGTTCTTTGCTATATGGCATTAGCATGCCCATGAGCCTCTCAAATTCGCTGTAATCGGAGCTGGAGAGCGAGAGCAGGGAAAGCTCTTCGTGGCCGCTGTTTTCGAGTTGTTTCCTTGAGATCTCGAAGACCTTGTCTGCAGAGCGTTCGCGTACGGGCCTGTATATCATTCCGGCCTGACAAAAACGGCAGCCTCTTGTGCAGCCTCGGAAGAGCTCGCAGACCGTTCTGTCGTGGACAACCTCTATGAGGGGAACAATTACTTCCGTCGGATAATCCACGGATTCCAAATCCCCCACCATGGCCTTAAGCACCCTGTCGGGAGCCCCGTCGTAGACTTTCTTCATTCCGAGATAATGGGCGCCGGAATCGTTAAGGGTTACATAAAACGCTGGAACGTAAACCCCCTGTATCTCGCAGGCCTTGCGCAGAAAATCGGCCTTGCTCCCGCCGCTTTTTTTATTCTCGCTGGCGAGCCTGCACAAATTTACGAGCGACTCCTCGCCGTCGCCTATTATAAACAAATCGAAAAAATCGGTCAAAGGCTCGGGGTTGAAGGCGCAGGGGCCGCCTCCGATTATAAGGGGGTCGCTTTCGCTTCTGTCGGCGGCGTTCACGGGTATTCCGGCAAGTTCCAGCATGTAGAGCACATTCGTATAGCACAGCTCGTACTGCAGGGTGAATCCTACAATATCCATCTCCGCAAGCGGAGTCTTGCTTTCCAGGGTAAAGAGCGGAACGCCCGCATCCCGCATAGCTGCGGCCATATCCTTTGCCGGCGCGAAAGATCTTTCACAGTAAATATCATCCTCTTTGTTAAGAAGATGATAAAGTATCTGCAGACCTAAATAGGACATTCCGATTTCATAGGAGTCGGGAAAGCAGAAAGCAAAGCGCAAACCCTTAAAATCCGGGCCTTTTTTTATGCTGTGCAGCTCGCCGCCTATGTATCTTCCGGGTTTTTCCACAAGCGGAAGCAATTTGTCGAGCTCTTGTTTAAGATTCATTATTCCTCGTAGTATTCAAATTCGTAGTCGAATATCTTTATTGTGTCGCCTTCTTCCATTCCAAGCTCCAGCATTCTTTCTATCGCGCCCTTTTCTTCTATATATTTATAGAGGTAGCGCAAAGAGCCCGCGTCGTTGAAGTTTGTGGAGTTGAATATCTTGAGCAGCTGTTTGCCTTCGACAATGTAATTTCTGCCGTCGAAGCCTACCCTTACGTCGCGGTAGCCGGCTTCCTCCTCCGGCGATGAAATGTCGAAGTTCACTTTCTCCGCTTGAGCTTCCGGTTCAATCTTTGCGAGCTCTTTCATGGCCGCGTCCAAAAGCTCCGCAACGCCTTCGTGTATGGGCGCGCAAATTCTGAAGACCTTAAGGCCTTTCGCTTTTATGTAGTTTTCGAAGCGCTCGCAGTCCTCGGCTTCGGAAAGATCGGTCTTGTTAGCCGCAACCAGCATGGGCTTTTTGGAAAGTTTTTCGCTGTAGCTCTTAAGCTCCGCGTTTATCTTTTCGAAGTCTTCTATGGGATCTCTGTCTTCACTCCCGGCCACGTCCACGACATGTATCAGCAGACGCGTCCTTTCCACGTGCTTAAGGAAGTCCAGGCCGAGTCCGGCTCCTTCCGCGGCCCCTTCTATGAGCCCAGGAATATCCGCCATTACAAAGGATTGTTCGTGCAGCTTTACCACGCCTAACTTGGGCGTAAGAGTGGTGAAATGATAATTTGCAATCTGAGGTCGGGCTTCGCTTACCACAGCGAGCAACGAGGACTTACCGACATTCGGAAAGCCCACCAGACCGACATCGGCAAGCAGCTTGAGCTCAAGTCTGATTTCATACGCTTCTCCCGGCATGCCGGGCTTTGCAAAGCGCGGCACCT